>NZ_JAGRQY010000011.1:0-75110 GCF_018223905.1 Klebsiella sp. 28 | reverse complement strand
TTGCCACACTGGTAAACTAAACCACTTTTTTTGTTTCAGGCTGGGCAACCAGCCTGTTCCGCTCGTTTAACTGGAACCGTTACAACATGCGTACTAGCCAATATCTGCTCTCCACTCTGAAGGAGACACCTGCCGACGCCGAGGTAATCAGCCATCAGCTGATGCTGCGCGCCGGGATGATCCGCAAGCTGGCCTCCGGGTTATACACCTGGCTGCCGACCGGCGTGCGCGTCCTGAAAAAAGTCGAAAACATCGTGCGTGAAGAAATGAACAACGCCGGTGCGATCGAGGTGTTAATGCCGGTCGTTCAGCCATCTGAACTGTGGCAGGAGAGCGGGCGCTGGGAGCAGTACGGCCCGGAACTGTTGCGCATTGCCGATCGCGGCGATCGTCCGTTCGTCCTCGGCCCAACCCACGAAGAGGTCATTACCGATCTGATCCGCAACGAGCTGAACTCCTATAAACAGCTGCCGCTGAACTTCTATCAGATCCAGACCAAATTCCGCGACGAAGTACGCCCGCGTTTCGGGGTGATGCGCTCCCGTGAATTCCTGATGAAAGATGCCTACTCTTTCCATACTTCGCAGGAATCGCTGCAGGAAACCTACGACGCGATGTATGCCGCTTACAGCAAAATCTTCAGCCGTATGGGGCTGGATTTCCGCGCGGTACAGGCTGACACCGGTTCTATCGGCGGCAGTGCCTCTCATGAATTCCAGGTGCTGGCGCAGAGCGGCGAAGACGATGTGATCTTCTCCGACAGCTCCGACTACGCGGCAAACATCGAGTTTGCGGAAGCCGTTGCGCCGAAAGAGCCGCGCGCAGCCGCCACCCAGGAGATGACCCTGGTCGATACGCCGAACGCCAAAACCATCGCCGAGCTGGTGGAGCAGTTCAACCTGCCGATCGAAAAAACCGTGAAAACTCTGCTGGTGAAAGCGGTTGAAGATAGCGCTTCCCCGCTGGTTGCCCTGCTGGTGCGCGGCGATCACGAGCTGAACGAAGTGAAAGCGGAAAAACTGCCGCAGGTCGCCAGCCCGCTGACCTTCGCCACCGAAGAAGAGATCCGCGCCCTGGTGAACGCCGGTCCGGGCTCCCTGGGCCCGGTGAACATGCCGGTTCCGGTGATTATCGACCGTACTGTAGCAGTGATGAGCGATTTCGCCGCTGGCGCCAACATCGATGGCAAACACTACTTCGGCATCAACTGGGACCGCGATGTCGCGACGCCGGAAGTGGCCGACATCCGTAACGTCGTCGCCGGCGACCCGAGCCCGGACGGTAAAGGTACCCTGCTTATTAAGCGCGGTATCGAAGTGGGTCATATCTTCCAGCTGGGGACGAAGTACTCCGAGGCGATGAAAGCCGCGGTCCAGGGCGAAGATGGGCGTAACCAGATCCTGACCATGGGCTGCTATGGTATCGGGGTGACTCGCGTGGTAGCGGCGGCGATTGAGCAGAACTTTGACGATCGCGGTATCGTCTGGCCGGATGCGATTGCGCCGTTCCAGGTGGCGATCCTGCCGATGAACATGCACAAGTCTTACCGTGTGCAGGAGCTGGCGGAGAAACTGTACGCCGAGCTGAGCGCCCAGGGTATTGAAGTGCTGATGGACGATCGTAAAGAGCGTCCGGGCGTGATGTTCGCCGATATGGAGCTGATCGGTATCCCGCACACCATCGTGCTGGGCGATCGTAACCTCGACAACGATGATATCGAATACAAGTATCGTCGCAACGGTGAGAAGCAGCTGATTAAGACCGGGGATATTGTGGAATATCTGGTTAAAGCGATAAAAGGCTAACACCCACCTCAGGGCCCTGAACGGATGTCAGGGCCTTTTTTTTACAAGGACAGTACCAATGACTGCACATCTCCTCCGCAGCGGACTGCTTACTTTTGCCCTGCTCCTGCTTACCGCCTGTACCCTGGACGTCGGCCGCAGCTCGCCTTCCACATCTGCTGCCGATGACCATTCATCATCCTGGGCTGTTACCCTCCAGCGTCAAAGCTCGATTGCCGGCAGCGGACTGCGCGAAATCGCCGAAAGCGACCTGCGCTCCGGCGACCTGCTGTTCTCCTCCAGCCTGGGCGTCACATCGCTTGGGATCCGCGCCTTCAGCGCCTCTTCCGTAAGCCACGTCGCGCTGTATGTTGGCGAAGGTCAGGTTGCGGAAGCCACCGGTGCCGGCGTACAAGTGATTACCCTTCAGCAGGCGCTGGCGCACAGCGATAAACTCTTTGCTCTCAGGGTGCCTGACCTGACGCCGGACCAGGCAACGACGATGAAAAGTTTTGCCTGGCAGGTCAAAGACAGCGGGTATAACTATCGCGGCATTATTCAGTTTATCCCTTATATGGTCACCAAACCGCTCTGCTCGCTCAACCCCTTCTCACGAGACTTTCGCCAGCAGTGCGTCAGTGGCCTGGCCAAAGCGCAGCTGGGCGATGCGGCAAGCGGCGACAAGAAAGCGTGGTTTTGCTCGGAGTTTGTCAGCGAGGCCTTTGTCCGAGCCGGGCATCCGCTGACGCTCGCGCAGGCGGCGTGGATCAGTCCTTCCGATCTGCTGCACATGCGGGAAGGAGACGTCGCCACGTTTAAACCCGAAACGCAGCTCCAGTATGTCGGGCATTTGAAACTGGGAGTTTATCTTCAGGCCGGTAAGCTGGTGGGGCTGAACATACCGAAGGACGGTGCGGAGTAAAGAAACGATTAACGCTTTTCCGCCAGCCAGATCCACGCTCACTCTTGATGTGACAGGGCTAATAACAGGAGTTAGTAGGTGGTACTGCGCGGGATCATCCCCTGCCCGTTACCCGGACAGGGGCCAGACAATCAATGGCTGCAGTCTTTACCGGGAATAAATTTGCCGGCTTGATCCGTCATCAGCGTTTTCATCATCTCGCCGGTATCCGGGTTCGCTTCGAGAGTAAAGTGCCCTTCTACCACCAGCAGTACTGGGCGAGTATCGGTCCCGCGCGCGGCGGCATAATCCCGTTCAAGCTGGGCATTGTTCGCCACCGCGACGCGTTTACCGGTCGCGCAATCGGTAAAGGTTGCCGCATCGGCCATATAGAAATACATGCCGCGCATCGCCATCGGCGTCGTCGGCAGGCTGGCCTTCACTGGCTCCAGGGTATAGTTGAGAGGAGACTGAATGGGGCTTCCGTTGCGGTCGAGCATCTCCAGCTTGTCGCCTTTCGCGCGAAAGTAAGATTTCTCGCCCTTGCTGTTGGTCAGCACCAGCTTATCCGCGGTACGTGCCCATGTGCCGTACGAGGCAAAGGATGACGGCTCACGACGGGCGCCCTGGTAGTGCTCATTCATCACCCAGGTCCCGTCTTTTTCCAGGAACAGCGAGGTGTCGATACCTTCGCAATCCGCGCAAGGCAGCACGCCTCGCCAGCTTTGCTGCATCGGCTTGAGCTCTTCCATCGCCGCTGGCTGGACCGTGTCAGTCTCGGCGCGATGGTTACAACCAAACAGCGCGAACAGCGAACAGGCCGCTATCACGGAGAATACGATTTTCTTCACTTTGCTTTCCTTATCATCCATTTCACCCGTTCGCCGACGCCTTCACTGGCGAACTTTCCCACGCAGCGCCTTGACTGAGGACTTCTGTGCCTTGGAAGCAAGGCGTCGCTCTTTCGATGCCCGAGTCGGTCGCGTCTCCCGGCGACTTTTTTGCACTGCGGTTAATTCTTTAATAAGGGCCACCAGCCGGGCGATCGCCGCTTCACGGTTCATCTCCTGGCTGCGGTATTCCTGAGCCTTAATGATAACCACACCGTCAGCAGAAATTAAGTGGTGGCTGGCGGCGAGCAGGCGCTCTTTGTAAAACTCCGGCAGGCTTGAAGCTTTAATATCAAAGCGCAGATGGATCGCCGTCGACGCTTTGTTCACATGCTGCCCCCCTGCTCCCTGGGCGCGAATGCCTGACAAGACGATCTCGTCGTCGGCGAGGGCTACGCTGCGGCTAATAGTAATCATGCCGACGCTTGCCAGGCGGTAAGCTGAATTTCCAGATTATTCCGAGCGTCGGATAACCAGATACTGCCCTCCTGCAGAGTGGCCTGCAGCGTCATGGTACGGTCGGCAAAGGCGCTAAGCAGTGCCAGTTGCGCATCATCAAGATACCAGATGGTCAGCTTCGGGTACGCCGCAAGTTTGCTCTGATTCTGCTGCCACCAGATTTCAGCTGCCCGGCTATTATAGGCAAACAGCGCCACCGCCTGCGCCCGTGAGCAGGCTTTCTTAATCCGCCGCTCATCCGGCAGACCCAGTTCGATCCATAGATCGACCCCGAGATGATCGTTAAGCAGCCACAGCTCCGGCTCGTCGTCCGACGACAGGCCGCGGGTAAACTGTAGCCGT
Source organism: Klebsiella sp. 28 (assembly GCF_018223905.1). NCBI lineage: Bacteria > Pseudomonadati > Pseudomonadota > Gammaproteobacteria > Enterobacterales > Enterobacteriaceae > Klebsiella > Klebsiella sp. 28. The sequence goes on along the minus strand of NZ_JAGRQY010000011.1, from coordinate 70,734 downwards.
TCATTGGCATATTTGATCCATGCCAGCAGGCGCAGCATCATGCGCTCCTGGGTTTCTGACGGATGCTGAGCCAGCGTCAGGTTAGCATCCAGAAACTGGTTGCGATCCAGATCGGCTACATTTACCGCAGCTTTATATATTGTCGCTTTCAGCGCCATGAATAAACTCCTGAAAAGAATGGCGTACATTGTAGCGAAACTGGCGGCAAAAGGCTGTCGTCAATCGCAGCAACCTGTTTCATCCTGCTGAAATTGCTTAAATGACTATGATATAGTTCCCTTGCTAAACAGAGTTTATCTTCGTAGGCTTAAACTTGCATCCCACGGTTGAGTCAGAACGCTGACAGGAGGGCATGTGGACCACTATTGTGAGTTAATACGCAAGCGGTATGCGGAAATAGCCAGCGGAGACTTAGGGTATATCCCGGATGCGCTGGGTTGCGTGTTGAAAGTATTGAATGAGATTGCGGCGGATGAGGCCCTTTCGGAGTCAGTCAGGGAAAAGGCCGCTTATGCGGCAGCAAACTTACTGGTGAGCGATTATGTCAATGAATGATACTTATCAACCCATTAACTGCGATGATTACGACAACCTGGAGCTGGCCTGCCAGCATCACCTGGTGCTGACGCTGGCGCTGAAGGATGGCGAACAGCTGCAGGCAAAGGCCAGCGATCTTATCTCGCGAAAAAATATCGAGTATCTGGTGGTCGAACTCGCCGGCAACGTCCGCGAGCTGCGCCTGGATAAAATCGCCAGCTTCAGTCACCCGGAAATCGGCACCGTGGTGGTGAGCGAATCCTGAATCAAAAACGGGCTTAATCGCCCGTTTTCCTCCACATCAGCCTGACCCCTTCCCCGTCCTTCACTTCACCTTCTGTGGTCACAAACAGATCGTCCGCTGCGGCAATCGGCGTTTCGCCGTAAAACAGCAGCGGCGTGGTGTCTCGTCGCCACGGAGCAACGCCCAGCTCCTGCCAGAGCTTCTTAAGCTTGCGTCCGCCATGGCGCCCGACAATATGCAGGTGGCCGCTGGCGCGAAAGCGGACGGTGACCGGCTCATCCGCCGACGGCGGGCGCAGCCTGCCGCCGGGCTGCAGCGTCAGCTCGCCGAGACCGTCCGCCAGCCGCAGCGGCTGGCGCCAGTCGGGCCAGCGCTGAACGCTGTCCGTCTGACCGGGAAGATACTTCACCCAGTACAAACGCTGTTGAAAACGGCGGACGGTAAATTCCCCCAGCCGCAGACAGGGGCTGGCATCTTCCCGCGCCAGCGCCACCTCGTGCCAGAGGCGCTCAGGCACCTCGCGGGCGGGCATCGGCGCCTGCTGCCCGGCGAGCCAGCGACGCAGCAGCGCCGCTCGGCGCGGCGGACTCATCGTCGCCAGCGGCGCGATAGCCAGCGAGCCATCTTCGGCCACCAGCGACGCCAGCTCCGCCGCCAACATCTCGTCCAGCAGTTGTTCCTGCTCGGCGCACAGGCTGGCGCTGCGGGCGACGGCCTCGCTAAAGTGCGGCCAACGCTCGCGCAGCACCGGGATCACCCGCAGGCGCAGGAAATTGCGGTCATAGGTATCATCCTGATTACTCTCATCTTCGATCCACGACAGCTGATGGGTGAGCGCCCACTGGCGTAGTGATTCGCGGGTTTCATTGAGGAGAGGACGCAGTAGTCGACTGCCGGCAAAGGCAGAGGATGGCGCCATCGCCGACAGGCCGGTAGGACCGCTGCCGCGTTTTAACGCCAGCAGCAGGGTTTCGCACTGATCGTCCTGGTGCTGGGCGGTCACTAACACCTCGCCGGCATTGAGCGTATCCTGAAAGGCCTGATAGCGCGCCGCACGAGCGTGGGCCTCGACGCCCAGCCCTCCCCGGGCTAACGTCACGCGATGCACCACCAGCGGCACCTGCCACTGCTGGCAAATCTGCCGACAATGCGCCACCCAGTCGTCTGCGTGGGCGCTAAGGCCGTGGTGAACATGCACCGCCCGCAGCGTCAGCGAGGGATCCTGTTCCCGCAGCAGCACCAGCTGATGCAGAAGAACCGTCGAGTCCAGACCGCCGCTGAAGGCCACCAGCAGCTGGCGATGGGGATGAAGCGTATGCGCAATATCAGCCGTCATATCCACGAACATACCGAGAAGTGATGGCCCGGCACGTTACCGGGCCAGGGCCGCGCTGGCAAGATTTACTGCTGATATATTTCCAGCGGCAGGTCGTCCGGATCGCTAAAGAAGGTAAAGCGTTTACCGGTAAAGGGATCGACACGAATCGCTTCGCACTCCACGCCATGCGCGGTGAGATGGGCTACCGCGGCGTCGATATCATCCACGCTAAAGGCCAGATGACGCAGCCCGCAGGCTTCCGGACGACTGGGGCGGGCTGGCGGAAACGGGAACGAGAACAACTCAATTACATACTCGCCGTTGAGCGCCAGATCGCCTTTCCAGGAATCGCGCTCGGCGCGATAAAACTCACTTTGCAGCGTAAACCCCAGAATATCGCAATAGAACGCTTTACTGCGGGCGTAGTCGGTCGCAATGATGGCAATATGGTGAACCCGTTTCAAACCCAGCATGGTTAAACTCCTTCTGTTAAGCCAGCCACGTTACTCGTGCGCGCCGTTAACGCGCAAGCCTTTCGTCATTTTTTAAGACTCGTACCCGATACACACCGTCCTCATCGCGCTTGGCGCCGTGAATATCGGTCTCAAAGCCCGGGTAATGACGGCCGATGGAGCAAAGCATCAGCAGAAAATCGAGCACCGCCCGGCTTTCCTCGGTGATCATCTCTCCCGGCATCAGCAGCGGAACCCCCGGCGGATAAGGGAGGATCATGTTGGCCGAAATCCGCCCCACCAGGTTCTCCAGTTCAATAGTTTCCACCTCCCCCTTGATCTGGCGCTGCCAGGCGTGATGCGGCATCATTTTCATTTCCGGCAGGACGTCAAAGGCGCTGAGCATCAGCTGCGGCAGCTGATGCTGACGGATCAAGCGGTGGATCCCCTGCGCCAGATCCTGGATCCGCATGTTGCGGTAGAAGTCGGGATCTTCGGCGTACAGATCCGGCAGCATATTTTTCACCCGCAGATTGAGATCGTAGGCGCGTTTAAACTCGGTCAGGCCGCGCAGCAGCCCCATCGCCCGGGTTTTATCGATGCCGATACTGAACAGGAACAGCAGATTGTAGGGGCCTGTTTTCTCTACCACCACGCCCCGCTCGTCGAGGAACTTCGCCACCAGCGCCGCCGGGATCCCCTCTTCATCCATATTCCCCTGCTCGTCCATGCCCGGCGTCAGAATGGTGACCTTCACCGGATCGAGATACATATGATCCGCATCGGCATCTTTGAAACCGTGCCAGTCCTCGCCCGGCGCTACCGGCCAGCACTCGGCTTTATCCACGGCTTCCGGCTGCCAGATATCAAAGAACCAGCCGTCCGACTCCTCGCGCAGTCGCTGCACCTCTTTGCGGAAGTCCAGCGCCCGCTCAATGGAGCGCTGGATCAGACGTTTACCGGAGTTGCCGCGCAGCATCGCCGCCGCGGTCTCAATCGACGCGACGATGGGGTAGCTCGGCGACGTAGAGGTATGCATCATAAAGGCTTCGTTAAAGGTCTCTTCATCATAGTTGCCTTTAATGTGGATCAGCGAGGCCTGCGACAGCGCGGCCAGCATCTTATGCGTCGACTGCGTCTCGAAGATGACTTTCCCGGGGATCCGCTCCCCGCTCATACCGCTTTTCCCCTGATATATCGGATGGAAATGGGTATAGGGCACCCAGGCGGAATCGAAATGGATCGACGGGACATCGAGCGTCTCCTTAAGCCAGGTGGTGTTATAGAGCAGACCATCGTAGGTGGAGTTGGTGATCACCGCATGCACGGGCCACTGCGCCCCGCCCGTGTCGCGCACTTTCTGCTGAATGCTGTCGCGGGTAAATTCGCGCCGGGGGATACCGCCGAGGATCCCCAGCGCGTTGCGGGTCGGCTTCAGCCACAGGGGAACCACATCGCTCATCATCAGCAGGTGGGCCAGCGATTTGTGACAGTTACGGTCAATCAGCAGGGTGCTGCCGGCGGGAGCCGAGTACATGCCGACAATTTTATTGGACGTCGAGGTGCCGTTGGTCACCATATAGCTTTGCTCGGCGCCAAAGGCGCGCGCGATATACTCCTCCGCCTCCAGGTGCGGGCCGGTATGATCCAGCAGGGAGCCCAGCTCGGTGACCGAAATCGAGACATCCGCCTTCAGCGTATTCCCGCCAAAAAAATCATAGAACAGGCAGCCCACCGGGCTTTTCTGATAGGCGCTGCCGCCCATATGGCCCGGCGTGCAGAAGGTATATTTTCCCTCCTGGACATAGTTGAACAGCGCGCGGGTAAAAGGCGGGGTGATATTCTCCAGGTACTCGCGGGTGTACTGCCCAATGCGGGTGGCGATCTCTTCGGAGAGTCCCAGCGCATATTCGAAGAACCACAGCGTCATGCGCAAATCCTGACTGCTGACATCCATCGTCGAGTGGGCGTTAATAAAGGCGTACAGAGGAAGGTATTCATTGAGCTGATTGATATCGCTGCACAGATCGACGCTGTATTCATCCCAGTCGAAGATCACCCCGCAGATGCGCGGGTTGTGCTCGATAAACTGCAGCAGGTCGGCGCTGTTTTGCGGCCAGATGGTCTGGAAGCCCTGGCGCTGCAGCGCCGCTTCCAGTTCTTTGATCGGCTCGTCTTTGTGGTAGACGCCGTGAGGCCCCATGATGGCGATGATATTCACGCTTTCCTCCTGGTATTCACCTAAGTCAAGCATCATAGCAATCCCCCGGGCGCATCGCACATAAAAAAAGGGCCGGAAAATCCGGCCCTTAGTGTTTAGTCCTGACGAAAAAGTTAAGCGTAACCGTAGCTCATCAGACGCTGATAACGGCGGTTCAGCAGCTCTTCTTCGCTGAGCAGATCGAGGTCTGCCAGGTCTGCCAGCAGCTGCGCCTTCAGGCTTGCCGCCATCGCTTCCGGGTTGCGGTGAGCGCCGCCCAGCGGTTCCGGAACGATAGAATCGATCAGCTTCAGCTCTTTCAGACGCGGGGCGATAATGCCCATCGCTTCCGCAGCCAGCGGCGCTTTATCCGCGCTCTTCCACAGAATGGAGGCGCAGCCTTCCGGCGAAATGACCGAATAGGTGCTGTACTGAAGCATGTTGACCTTGTCGCCCACGCCGATCGCCAGCGCGCCGCCGGAGCCGCCTTCACCGATTACGGTGCAGATAACCGGCACGCTCAGACGCGACATCTCACGCAGGTTGCGGGCGATCGCTTCCGACTGGCCACGCTCTTCCGCGCCGACGCCCGGGTAGGCGCCCGGGGTATCGATAAAGGTGATGATCGGCATTTTAAACCGCTCAGCCATCTCCATCAGGCGTAGCGCTTTGCGGTAGCCTTCCGGCGCCGGCATCCCAAAGTTGCGGCGAATCTTCTCTTTGGTTTCACGACCTTTCTGGTGGCCGATGATCATCACCGGACGACCGTCAAGACGCGCGATACCGCCGACAATCGCTTTATCGTCAGCGAAGGCGCGGTCACCGGCCAGTTCGTCAAATTCGTCGAACGCCAGGCGGACATAATCCAGGGTGTAAGGACGGCGCGGGTGGCGCGCCAGTTGCGCAACCTGCCATGCACCGAGATCGGCGAAGATTTTGCGCGTCAGCTCTACGCTTTTCTCACGCAGACGATGCACTTCTTCGTCGATGTTAATATCCAGTTTCTCATCCTGACGGCTTACCGCAGTCAGGGAATCGATTTTCGCTTCCAGCTCTGCAATCGGCTGTTCAAAATCTAGGAAATTCAGACTCATAGTATTCCTGTATTAGTCAAACTCCAGTTCCACCTGCTCCGAGCCGATAAGGCCCCGCAGATCGTTAAGTAAACGATCGCTCGGAGAGACGCGCCATGTTGCGCCGAAACGCAACCGCGCGCGTGCATCCGCCCTCTGATAGTAGAGGTGCACTGGAATGGTTCCCGAACGGTGGGGTTCCAGAGACTGACGGAGTCGGTTTAAAAGCTGGTCATCAATTTGCCTGTCCGTCAGCGAGATAGCAAGCCCGCGAGCATATTTTTCCCGGGCTTCGTCAATGTCCATGACTTCACGGGCGGTCATTTTAAGCCCCCCGCTAAAGTCATCAAAGCTGACCTGTCCGCTGACGATAAGTATGCGGTCTTTTTCCAGCAACTGCTGATATTTATCCAGCGCGTCGGTGAATAACATCACTTCCAGCCGCCCGGAACGGTCATCCAGGGTACAGATGCCGATACGATTGCCGCGCTTGGTGACCATTACCCGCGCCGCAATCACCAGCCCCGCCGCCGTGGTGACTTTCCCACGTTCGGTCGGATGCATGTCTTTGAGCCTCACGCCGCCGACGTAGCGCTCAATCTCCTTCAGATACTGGTTAATCGGGTGTCCGGTGAGGTATAGCCCCAGGGTCTCCCTTTCACCATCCAGCACCACCTGCTCAGGCCATGGCTGGCAGCTGGCGTAGGATTGCTCAATTTGCTCGGGCTCTTCCGCCAGCACGCCGAACATATCAGCCTGGCCGATGGCCTCGGCTTTCGCGTGCTGGTCGGCGGCTTTCAACGCATCGCCCAGCGAATTCATCAGCGCCGCGCGATGTGGGCCGAGACGATCGAACGCCCCGGACATAATCAGCTTTTCCAGCACCCGACGGTTGAGCTTTTTAATATCGGTTCGCGCGCAGAGGTCGAACAGCTCGCGGAAATAGCCGCCATTGTTGCGCGCCTCAATAATCGCTTCGATCGGTCCTTCGCCGACGCCCTTGATGGCGCCAATGCCGTAGACGATCTCGCCATCGTCGTTGACGTGGAAATGGTACAGGCCGGAGTTAATATCCGGGGGCAGGATTTTTAGCCCCATTCGCCAGCACTCATCCACCAGGCCAACCACTTTCTCGGTGTTGTCCATATCGGCGGTCATCACCGCCGCCATAAACTCGGCCGGGTAGTGCGCCTTAAGCCACAGCGTCTGGTAGGAGACCAACGCGTAGGCGGCGGAGTGCGATTTGTTAAATCCGTAACCGGCGAATTTCTCCACCAGGTCGAAGATTTTCATCGCCAGTTCGCCGTCAATGCCGTTTTTCTTCGCCCCATCCTCAAAGATAGAACGCTGCTTGGCCATCTCCTCCGGCTTTTTCTTACCCATCGCACGACGCAGCATGTCCGCGCCGCCGAGGGTATATCCGGACAGCACCTGGGCAATCTGCATGACCTGTTCCTGATACAGGATGATGCCGTAGGTTGGCTCCAGCACCGGTTTCAGGCTTTCATGCTGCCACTGCACGTCCGGATAAGAGATCTCCTCGCGGCCATGCTTACGGTCGATAAAGTTATCTACCATCCCCGACTGCAGCGGGCCTGGGCGGAACAGAGCCACCAGCGCGATCATATCTTCGAAGCAGTCCGGCTGCAGGCGTTTAATCAGATCTTTCATGCCGCGCGATTCAAGCTGGAAGACCGCGGTGGTTTCCGAGCGCTGCAGCATGTCGAAGCTTTTCTTGTCATCCAGGGGGATGGCGGCGATATCCAGCGGCCCTTCGCCGTTCTTCTCACGGCGCTTGTTGATCATCTCCAGCGCCCAGTTAATGATAGTGAGCGTACGCAGACCGAGGAAGTCGAATTTCACCAGCCCGGCGTATTCCACGTCGTTCTTATCAAACTGGGTAACCGGATGCAGCCCCTGCTCATCGCAATACAGTGGCGCGAAATCGGTGATTTTGGTTGGAGCGATAACTACCCCACCGGCATGTTTACCGGCGTTTCGCGTCACCCCTTCCAGCTTACGCGCCATGTCGATCAGCGCTTTCACTTCCTCGTCCGCCTCGTAGATCTCCGGCAGCTGCGGCTCGGCCTCAAAGGCTTTCGCCAGCGTCATGCCCGGATCGGGCGGCACCAGCTTGGAGATACGATCGACAAATCCGTACGGGTGACCCAGCACGCGACCGACATCGCGGATGACCGCTTTCGCCGCCATGGTACCGAAGGTGATGATCTGCGATACCGCGTCGCGGCCGTACATATCCGCCACGTGCTCGATAACCTGGTCGCGTTTCTCCATGCAGAAGTCGACGTCGAAGTCGGGCATCGAGACACGTTCAGGGTTAAGGAAACGTTCGAACAGCAGGTCGAACTCCAGCGGGTCAAGATCGGTGATCTTCAGCGCATAGGCCACCAGCGAACCGGCGCCGGAACCGCGTCCCGGGCCAACCGGCACGCCGTTATCCTTCGACCACTGGATAAACTCCATCACAATCAGGAAGTAGCCCGGGAACCCCATCTGGTTGATAACCTGGAGTTCAATATCCAGACGCTGGTCATACTCCGGGCGCCTTTCAGCACGGACGGCAGGATCCGGGAAGAGGAATTCCAGCCGCTCTTCCAGACCCTCTTTCGATTTCATGACCAGGAAATCTTCCGTGGTCATATCGCCGGTCGGGAACTGCGGCAGGAAATATTCGCCAAGCCGCACGGTGACGTTGCAGCGCTTGGCAATTTCAACGCTGTTCGCCAGCGCTTCCGGAATATCGGCGAACAGCTCGCACATCTCTTCCTCGCTGCGCATATATTGCTGCGGCGAGTAGTTGCGCGGCCGTTTCGGGTCGTCGAGCGTAAAGCCGTCGTGGATCGCGACGCGGATTTCATGGGCGTCGAAATCGCTGGTGTCGAGAAAGCGGACATCGTTGGTCGCCACCACCGGCAGGCCGCGCGCTTCCGCCAGCGCCACGGCGGCGTGGAGATAGGCCTCTTCATCCTGTCGACCGGTACGGATCAGCTCCAGAAAATAGCGGTCCGGGAAATGCTCTTCGTAGAAGGCGACGCACTGTTCAACCAGCGGCATATTGCCGCGGATCAGGCTGACGCCGACGTCACCTTTCCGGCCGCCGGAGAGCAGAATCAGCCCTTCCTGATGTTCCACCAGCCAGTCGCGATCGATCCACGGCCCCAGGGCGCCGTAGCCGCGCTGATAGGCGCGGGAAATCAACAGGGTCAGGTTCTGGTAGCCGGTGTTGTTCGCCGCCAGCACGGTCAGCTCGGTAAATTCGTCGCCGAGCAGGTCGCACTGCACGTGAAAGTCGGCGCCGACGATCGGCTTAATCCCCGCGCCGTGTCCCGTCCCGTAGAACTTCACCAGTCCGCAGAGGTTGGTGAAATCGGTGATCGCCAGCGCTGGCATGCCAAGCGAGGCCGCCTTCTTCACCAGCGGCCCGGTCTTTGCCAGCCCATCGATCATGGAATAGTCGCTGTGCACCCGCAGGTGTACGAAACGTGGTTCAGCCATCTTTAGATCCCGGTGACTTAGTTGGACGCCAGGCCCAGGGCACGCTTCACCGGGCCAAAACTGCGCCGGTGATGCTCTGTTGCGCCGTGTTCCTGCAGCTTCTGCAGGTGAACAGCGGTGGGATAGCCTTTATGCTGGGCAAATCCGTAGTGGGGAAATGCGAGGTCCAGCGTGGCCATTTCGGCGTCACGAGTGACTTTTGCCAGAATAGACGCTGCGCTGATTTCTGCCACCCGGCTGTCGCCTTTCACCACCGCCTGGGAGGGCATCGGTAGCGACGGACAGCGGTTGCCATCGATCAGGACAAACTCAGGAACAATGCTCAGGCCGGCGACGGCGCGCTGCATCGCCAGCATAGTGGCATGCAGAATATTCAGCTCGTCGATTTCGTGCGGCTCGGCGCGCCCCAGGCTCCAGCACAGCGCTTTCTCTTTTATCTCATCGAACAGCGCCAGACGACGCTTCTCGCTGAGTTTTTTGGAATCATTCAGACCCACAATCGGCTTCGCCGGATCGAGGATCACCGCCGCGGTCACCACCGCGCCAACCAGGGGGCCACGCCCGACCTCATCGACGCCGGCAACCAGATGGGTATGCGGATAGACGAACTCCATCATTGTTTTGCTAACTCCAGTACGGCGTCCGCCGCCTGCTCATCGGCGTTGCAGCGGATCTGCTGATGCAGGGCGCGGAACGTCTCATGCATCTCATGGCTGGTTTTGCCATCGGCCAGCAGCGGCTGCAGAGCGGCTGCCAGCGCCTGGGGCTCGCACTCATCCTGCAGCAGCTCTTTAACCAGTTCGCGACCGGCCAGCAGGTTCGGTAACGAGACGTAGTCGGTTTTTACCAACCGCTTCGCCAGCCAGAAGGTGAACGGCTTCATCCGGTAGCCAACCACCATCGGGCATTTCGCCAGCATACACTCCAGCGCTGCCGTCCCGGAGGCCAGCAGCGCGGCGTCGCTGGCGATCATCGCATCGCGCGCCTGACCGTCCAGCATATGCACGATCATATCCGGCGCCGTCTCAGCTTTAATACGCTCAAACTGCTCCCGCCGTTTAGCATTAACCAGCGGCACCACCACCTGCAGATCGGGATAGGTGGCGCGCAGAAGCTGCGCGGTTTTCAGGAAGTCGGCGCTAAGCATTTCGACTTCCGCGCCGCGGCTGCCGGGTAGCAGAGCGAGGCAGCGCACGCTGTGCGGGATCCCTAACCGGTCGCGCGCAGCGCCTTTGTCAGGATCCAGCGGCATCGCATCCGCCATGGTATGGCCAATAAAGCGGCAGGGGACGTTAAATTTGTCATAAAACGCTTTTTCGAAAGGCAGAAAGGCCAGCACCAGATCGGTGGATCTGCCGATTTTGAAAACGCGTTTTTGTCGCCAGGCCCAGACCGACGGGCTGACGTAGTGAATGGTTTTGATGCCCTGCTTTTTCAGATTTCCTTCGAGGGTGATATTAAAGTCAGGGGCGTCGATGCCGACGAAGACATCGGGACGCAGCTCGCCGAAGCGGCGGGTCAAATCGGCGCGAATATGGAGTAAGCGACGCAGGCGACCGAGCACTTCAACAATGCCCATCACCGCCAGCTCTTCCATTTCATACCAGGCTTCGCACCCTTCCGCCTGCATTAGCGGCCCCGCCACGCCGACAAAGCGCGCATTCGGGATGCGTGCTTTAAGCGCGCGGATGAGACCAGCGCCTAGAATATCGCCGGAGGTTTCTCCGGCGACCAGGGCAATCGTCAGGGGACGCTGTTCAGCCATTAACGAATCAAGCCGCGGGTAGAACGAGCGAAGAAATCGACAAACGGCTGAACCTCAGGATGCTGAGCAGCCAGTTCGGCGATTTCCGGCTTGGCTTCTTCCAGCGTTTTGCCGCTGCGGTACAGCAGTTTATACGCGTTGCGGATCGCGGTGATTGCTTCCCGGCTGAAGCCGCGGCGTTTCAGCCCTTCGATGTTAACGCCGAACGGCGTCGCATGGTTGCCCTGGGCAATTACGAACGGCGGAACGTCCTGCGCCACGCCGGAGCAGCCGCCAACCATAACGTGTGAGCCAATGACGCAGAACTGATGCACCGCCGTCATGCCGCCGATAATGACATAATCATCCAGCGAAACATGGCCCGCGAGCGTCGCGTTATTGGCCAGAATGCAGCGATCGCCAAGCGTACAATCGTGCGCCACGTGGGCGTTGATCATCAGCAGGTTATCGTTGCCCACCTTTGTTAATCCACCGCCCTGTACTGTGCCGCGATGAATGGTGACGCTTTCGCGAATGCGGTTGCGATCGCCAATTTCCACCCGGGTCGGTTCGCCAGCATATTTCAGATCCTGGTTAACTTCGCCGATGGAAGCGAACTGATAGATCTCATTGTCACGGCCGATTTTGGTGTGGCCGTTAACGACAACGTGAGACTTCAGCACGGTGCCTTCGCCGATTTCGACGTTAGCGCCAACAATACAAAACGGACCAATGTGGACGTTAGCGCCAATCACGGCGCCTTCTTCTACAATGGCGGTAGGATGAACAAAAGCGGTTTTATCAATCACGTATCAGGCCTCCCGGCTACGCGCACACATCATCGTCGCTTCGCAAACCACTTTACCGTCAACCAGCGCAACGCCTTTGAAACGGGTCAGGCCGCGGCGGGTTTTCTCGAAAGTGACTTCCATAATCATCTGATCGCCTGGTACTACCGGGCGTTTGAAGCGTGCTTCATCGATACCCGCGAAGTAGTACAGCTCGCCTGGTTCCAGTTTTCCGACGCTTTTGAACGCCAGAATCCCGGTGGCTTGCGCCATTGCTTCCAGAATCAGGACGCCCGGCAAAATCGGCTTACCAGGGAAGTGCCCCTGGAAAAACGGCTCGTTTACAGAAACATTTTTTACTGCGCGCAGAAAACGACCTTCTTCAAAATCCAGCACGCGGTCTACCAGCAGGAACGGGTAACGGTGAGGCAGAAGTTCCAGAATCTCTTCAATGTGCAGAGTATGAGTGTCAGTAGTCAAAATACTCTTCCTGTCTAAATGTACTAAAAGGCAATAATAACACGGCCTGCGGCAATCTTTTAGCGAATGCAACAGGCCGGAAATGTCATGTGACCAAATGATGAATTAGTCTTGTTGATTAACCTTGCGCTCAATCGCTTTCAGGCGCTTGCTCATCTCGTCGATATTCATCACCAGCGCAGCGGTTTTACGCCACGCCTTGTTCGGCTGCAGCGGAATACCGGAGGAATATACGCCAGGTTCGCTGATAGGACGCATCACCATCCCCATCCCCGTGACGGTGACCTTATCGCAGATTTCCATATGGCCGTTAATCACGCTGGCGCCGCCAATCATGCAGTAGCGGCCAATTTTCAGGCTGCCCGCCATGATAACGCCGCCAGCGACCGCGGTATTGTCGCCAATCACCACGTTATGCGCAATCTGGCACTGGTTATCAATGATAACCCCGTTGCCAATCACGGTATCGTCCAGCGCACCACGGTCAATCGTGGTGCAGGCGCCAATCTCCACGCGATCGCCAATAATGACGCGACCCAGCTGCGGGATCTTTACCCAGTTACCGCGATCGTTAGCGTAGCCGAAGCCATCCGCGCCAATCACCGTGCTGGACTGAATCAGGCAATTCTCGCCGATCTCAATCTCATGGTAAACGGTCACATTAGCCCACAAACGCGAGCCGGCGCCTATTTTCGTATTTTTCCCAACGAAGCAGCCTGCGCCGATAACTACGTTATCGCCCAGCACTACGCCGGATTCGATAACCGCGTTGGCGCCGATGGCAACGTTGCTACCCAGCTTCGCCGACGGATCGATGACCGCGCTCGGCGCGATATCCTGAGCCGGCTGCGGCGTGGTATCAAGAATTTGAGCCATGCGCGCGTAGGTCAGGTAGGGGTTACGCACTACCAGCGCGGCGCTATGGGCAAAAGGTAAATCATCCTGCGTCATCACAACGGCAGAAGCCTGGCAAGCGGCCAGGTGCTCACGGTACTTAGGGTTGACCATGAAAGTGATTTGGCCCGTTTTCGCGCTCTGCATGGACGCAACGCCGGTGATGACGATATCGCCATCACCGTGTAATTCTGCATCCAACTGCTGCGCGAGATCAGCCAGTCGAATTGAAGGCATTACTTATTTAACCTGTTTCAGCACATCAGCGGTGATGTCTTTTACATCGCTGCTGTTATATGCAACGGCATTCGCGTCAACCACCAGATCGATGCTCTGATCTTTCGCTACGCTCTGTACGGCAGTCTGGATACGGGTAACCAGTTTGCCACGCTCTTCGTTGGAACGACGTGCGCGATCCTGTTCAAACGCCTGCGCTTTCTGGGAGAAGGTCTGGCGCTGAGCCATCACGTCTTTTTCCAGTTTGGTACGTTCGGCGCCCGGCTTCATGGACTGCAGACGCTGCATTTTGGATTGCAGGTCGCCTTCCATACGCTGCAGTTCGCTAGCGCGGCCTTTGAACTCGTTTTCCAGCGTGTTGGAAACGCCAGTTTTCTGGGCAACCTGTTGGAACAGGCTGTTCATGTTCACCAGGGCAATTTTATCTGCCGCCTGAGCGGAAGTTACCATTGCCAAACCCAGACCTGCAGCTAATAACCACTTTTTCACAATAAACTCCTTACCATCCCATGAGTACCCAGGGGTACCGTTATTTGCGTGGCGAGGCGATAAACGCGTTATCGCCTACAGTCAGCGCTATACTGCACTTGCATTCCGTTGCCGCCAACAATTACCAGGTTTTACCAATGTTAAACTGGAACTGTTCGGCTTTGTCTCCATCGTACTTTTTGAACGGTTGGGCGTAGGAGAAGACCAACGGCCCCAACGGCGACATCCACTGCACGGCAATACCCGCAGACATACGGATGTTGCTCGGATCGCTGTAATCCGGATAACCAGCGTACGCGCTCGAATCCCAGTGAGTATCCCATACGGTACCCATATCCCAGAAGACGGAAGTACGGACCGAGTTCGCATATTTGTCACTAATAAACGGCGTCGGGGTAATCAGCTCAAGGCTGGCCACCGCCATCGCGTTACCGCCCACCGCATCATCGGATTTACACGGTGCGGATTCGGTGCTCTTACATTCATTATCGTAACTATCGTCATCATCATGACGACTGCTTGCCGGGAAGTACACCGCCTTCGGACCAATGGTGTTCGACTGGAAGCCACGCACGGTGCTGGAACCACCGGCATAGAAGTTCTCATAGAACGGCATCTCTTTGCCGCCGATACCATCGCCATAACCAAAGCGCGTACGACCCAGTACTACCCACTGATGATCGTTGTCGATCGGCACGTAGGTCGCGGTATCCAGCGTCGCTTTGTAGTACTCGTTGTCTGAGCCCGGAATGGTCACCTTACCGTTCAGGTTGACGCGCGAACCTTCCGTTGGGAAGAAGCCGCGGTCAAGCTTGTTATAGGTCCAACCGTAGTTGAAGGTGAAGTCATTCGCACTGAACGAGTTCCGGTCGTTGGTGTTGTCCGGATACTGGCCCATCGAGTTAAGGTAACGCCACATTGCCACCTGCGGCTGCATATTGGACAGGGAGTTATGCACATAACCGACGCCGGCGCGCAGCGTGTTGTATTCGTTGACCGGGAAGCCCAGCGTAATGTCTGTACCATAGCTTTTGTTGGTATAGTCAGACAGATCCGCATCGTTCGCATCAAAGTCATTATAGAAGACACGACCGCCGAGGCTTACACCGTCTACGGTGAAGTACGGGTTGGTCACCGACAGCTCGGTATAGGTCTGGTAGTCGTTTTTGGTACCGTTGATCCCGACAGCATAGCCAGTACCTAACCAGTTATCCTGCTGAACGCCCGCCTGGAAGCTGACGCCGCTCTCGGTGCCGTAGCCGATACCGAAGTTGAAGCTACCGGTGTTACGCTCTTTCACCTTGTAGACAACGTCGACCTGGTCCGGGCTGCCCGGCACGCGCTGGGTATCAGTATCCACCGTTTCAAAGAAACCTAAACGGTTGAGACGGTCTTTACCCTGATCGACGAGGTCGCTGCCCAGCCATGCGCCTTCCATCTGGCGCATTTCGCGGCGCAGTACGGCATCTTTAGAGGTGTCGTTGCCTTCGAAGCGAATTTTACGCACGTAATAACGGTTGCCTGCGTCGACGTTAACGTGCAGCTTAACGGTTTTATCGCTGTCGTTGATCTCCGGCTGCGACTGCACGCGCGGATAGGCGTAACCATAACGACCCAACAATTTCTTGATGTCGTTTTCCATCTTGGTCACTTTCGCACCGTTGTACAGTTCGCCTGGCTCAACTTTAGTCAGCGCTTCGATTTCCGCGGAATGGCCAGCGAGGTTGCCCGTCACCTGCACTCCGGAAAACTTGTACTGATCGCCTTCGGTGATGTTGACGGTGATGTAGATCCCTTTCTTATCCGGCGTCAGGCTGACCTGGGTAGAATCGATGTTGAAACGGGCATAGCCGCGATCCAGGTAGTAGCTGCGCAGGGTTTCAAGGTCGCCCGCTAGCTTCTGCTTTTGGTATTTACGGTCGCCGACCACGTTCCACCACGGCACCTCATCGCGCAGCTGGAAGTGGGAGATCAGCTCATCGGTCGAAAACGCATGGTTGCCGACGATGTTGATCTGTTGAATTTTTGCGGAGACGCCTTCCTGGAAGACCAGCTTCAAATCGACACGGTTACGCGGCAGCGGCGTAACGACTGCTTTGACGCTGGCGCTGTATTTACCGACGCTGTAGTAGAAGTCTTCAAGACCCTTCTCGATATCCGCGATGGTCGTGCGGTCAAGCGACTCGCCCACCCGAACGCCTGAGGCCTCAAGGTTCTGCTTGAGCATGTCATCTTTCACCGACTTGTTGCCGGAGAAAGTGATGCTGGCGATCGTCGGACGCTCTTTCACCTGCACCAGCAGGGTATCACCATCGCGCAGGACGCGGACGTCCTCGAAGTTGCCAGTGGCAAACAGCGCGCGAATAGTGTTACTGATATCATCGTCGGTCACCGTATCGCCAGGACGCACTGGCATACTGAGGAGGGCCGCACCAACAGCGACACGCTGCAAGCCTTCGAAATGAATGTCCTTCACCACGAACCCTTCAGCACCGTATACAGTCGCGCTGCTAAACAGCAGCGACGCTATGAGCAACTTTTTCATCGCCATCGTTATTATGCGTTCTTCCTAACAAACTCTCTTATAACCGAGAGAAATCATTGAAAAGTGCAAGCCCCATTAACAGCACCAGCAGTATTGAGCCAATGCGATAACTAAAGTCTTGAACTCGCTCGGATACCGGCCCGCCCTTCAGCTTTTCAATCGCTAAAAACAGCAGATGTCCCCCATCCAGTACGGGTAGAGGGAACAGGTTGATGATTCCGAGGTTCACGCTAATCAGCGCCAGGAACATCAGATAATAAATCAACCCAAACTCCGCTGACATTCCAGCCCCCTGAGCGATAGAGATCGGCCCACTGAGGTTGTTCAGTTTGACATCACCGGTTATCAATTTACCCAGCATCCTGACCGTCAGCGACATCAGCTGCCAGGTTTTATCCGTGGCTTCAGCGATGGCGGCAAACGGTCCGTACTGACGTACTGTCTTGTATTCTTCAGGCAGCGGGATGACCTTTGGCACCACCCCTGCGAACCCTTCCGCCTTACCTTTCACCGTTTTCGCATCCGGCGTCAGGGTTAACGGCAGCGCACTCCCCTGCCGTTCAATCTCCAGCGCCAGCGCTTTGCCCGGATTATCGCGCACCAGATTAACAAACGTCATCCACTGCGTTAACGGTTGACCATCGACTTTAACGATCCGGTCGCCCGCTTGCAAACCCGCTTTCTGGGCTGCCGATCCCGCCTGAACCTCAGCCAGCACCGTATCAATCTGCGCGCTGCGCGGCTGGATCCCCAGCGAGGTCACGGGATCTTGCTTGTCTGGCTCAAACGACCAGTGCCGCAGATCGACGATTTTATCCTGGCGCTGATTGGTCCCGAAAGGGGCGACGGTAACTATTGTTTGCGGGTTGCCGATTTTGGCCACCAGCTGCAGACGCACCGCATCCCAATCAGGCGTTTCGATACCATCTATCGCTTTAAGTTCCGTTCCTTTTGCAATTTGTGCTTGCGCGGCAACCGAATTGGGCGTTATTTCACCCACCACCGGCCGCACGCCGGGAACGCCGATGATAAAGACCAGCCAGTAAGCAAAGATAGCGAAAATGAAGTTAGCGATGGGGCCGGCGGCAATCACCGCCGCACGCTGACCGACGGTTTTATTGTTGAAGGCGTAGTGACGCATCTCCGGCGCCACCGCTTCAACACGCTCATCCAGCATCTTGACGTAGCCGCCCAGTGGGATCAGGGCGATGACGAACTCTGTGCCCTGCTTATCCATCCGCCGCCACAGCGCTTTGCCGAAGCCGATAGAAAAACGCTCAACCCGGATACCGCAGCGGCGCGCCACCCAAAAATGGCCAAACTCATGCACCGTAATCAGTACGCCAAGCGCAATGATAAAAGCCGCCAGATTCCAGAGCACGCTCAGCATATAACCTTCCGTCAAATCGTCCTGAAGACCAACAGTAGCAGACAGGCGAAGACCGGTACCGCCGCCGTCAGGCTGTCGATACGATCGAGAATACCACCATGTCCGGGAATCAAGTGCCCGCTATCCTTAATGCCGGCCTCGCGCTTAAACATACTTTCCGTCAGGTCGCCCAGCACCGAAGCCAGGGCCGCCACCACCGAACAGACCAGCAGCACCGTCGGCGTGACGTCAAGATGGGCCCACACGCCGTAGGCCCAGGAAATCACTGCCGCGGTCAGCAAACCGCCAAAAAAGCCCTGCCAGGTTTTACCCGGTGAGACCTTCGGCGCCAGCTTGTGCTTGCCAAACATTTTACCAAACATATAGGCGCCAGAGTCCGCGCCCCACACCAGGATCATGACGTACAGCAGCCACAGCGCGCCGCTATAGTGGTTATCGGCATAGTGCCAGGCGCGCAGCGCCAGCATGCCCCAGAAAAACGGGACGATGGTCAGAATGCCGAAGATGAGGCGCAGCACCTTAGAGTGGCGCCAGAATGCCGCCGACGCCGGGTATGAGAGCACCAGCAGTAACGCGACGATCCACCAGGCAAAAGAGGCCCATAGCGACCCTTCAACCATCGGTTGATGAACGTCATAATGGTATTCAGGCAGCAGAAAAAGCATCGCCGCCAGCAGAAGGCCGCACAGCACCGCCAGCCAAACCCGCTGCGACGTCGAGGTAAAACCGCTCAGTTGTCCCCACTCCCAGGCGGCGAGCATACAGACCACCAGGGTGACGATAGCAAAGCCCATCGGCGGCAATAAAAACAATGCCGCAATGACGATGGGGATTAAGACGAAAGCAGATATCAGGCGATACTTCAGCAAAAGTGACCCCCATCAGGCATGACTGCCACCCGGCTCAGTGCCGCCGAAACGACGCTCTCGATTAACAAAGGCATGGAGTGCACCTTCAAAGTCCTGTTCAGCAAAATCGGGCCAAAGAACATCCGTAAAGTAAAGTTCGGCATAGGCAATTTGCCAAATCAGAAAGTTACTTATTCGGTGCTCTCCCCCGGTCCTAATAACTAAATCAACGGGAGCCAGTTCATGCATGCAGACCTGCTGACTCAGCATGTCTTCCGTGATCTGCTCAGGCAGCAGCGTCCCGTCCTGTACCTGTTTCGCCAGCAAACGAACGCCCTGGGTAATATCCCAGCGACCGCCGTAATTGGCTGCAATATTCAGCGTTAAGCCGGTATTGTTTGCGGTTAGCGCTTCCGCTTTGCGGATCCGCTCCTGCAGGCGCGCATTGAAGCGCGTGGTGTCGCCAATAATCCGCAGACGCACATTGTGTCGGTGCAGGCTTTTGACTTCGCTATCCAGCGCCCAGACGAACAGTTCCATCAGCGCACTGACTTCCTGAGCCGGACGGTTCCAGTTTTCGCTGCTGAACGCGTATAACGTTAACGCCTCAATCCCATTATTCGCCGCGAAGGAGACCGCGCGACGCACGGATTTCGCCCCGGCCTTATGCCCGAAAGCGCGAATTTTACCTTGCCGTTTCGCCCAACGGCCGTTGCCATCCATAATAATGGCGACATGACGGCAGCCATGGGTGGGCGATATTTCGCTGACAGTTTGATTAGCAGACAACATCACGCGTTTTAAGTCCATAATAAGGATTAACTAGCCACCAAACAGAGGCCACCGGGCCGCGCTGGATACGCATTTTTATCCGGTGCCGGGGCTGCAGCCAATCGCAGAGAACAACCAAAAGCTTTACGCAAAAAAGCCGTGTTTTGTCACGGCCACCGTAATCTTTAACAACAAAATGCAACGATCGGGTGGCGCAGACTATATCACCGAAGCCTTGCGCCCACAAATATCACCGCGTTACGCCTGCGCAACCAACCGCTGCAGCTGCTGGTGAGCGATTGCGCGCGCCTCGGCGTCGATAACCAGAACATCATCAATGCTTTGCGGCTCCTGCAGGTCCATCTTATCCAGCACCGCCAGGTTAACCGCCGCAATATCGGTAAAGCGGATATCGCCATGCAGAAACGCGGCAACCGACTCTTCATTAGCCGCATTCAGCGTCGTGGTCGCGGCCTGGCCGACGTCAAACGCGTCCATCGCCAACTTCAGGCACGGATATCGCGTATAGTCCGGCGCGGAGAAGCTCAGATTGCTCAACTGACAGAAGTCCAGCGGTTTAACGCCGGAATTCAGTCGCTGCGGCCAGCCCATGGTATGGGCGATCGGCGTGCGCATATCCGGCTCCCCAAGCTGGGCCAGCACGCTGCCATCCTGATAGCGAACCATCGAGTGGATCACCGACTGCGGATGGATCAGCACTTCCATCTGCTGGGCCGAGGCGTTAAACAGCCAGCGCGCTTCAATATATTCCAGGCCTTTGTTCATCATCGTGGCCGAATCGACGGAGATCTTGCGCCCCATCGACCAGTTGGGATGACGGCAGGCCTGATCCGGGGTCATCGCCGCCAGTTCAGCCACGGCCGTCTCGCGGAAAGGCCCACCGGAGCCGGTCAGCAGGATTGACGAGACGCCATTCCGGGCAAGATCAGCGTATCCCAGATGCTGCTGAATTGTCTCCGGCATACTCTGAAAAATAGCGTTATGCTCGCTATCGACCGGTAGCAATCGCGCCCCCGACTGTTGCACCGCCTCCATGAATAAGCGACCGCAGGTCACCAGCGATTCTTTATTCGCTAACAATACCGTTTTCCCGGCGCGGATCGCCGCCAGCGTCGGCACCAGTCCCGCCGCGCCGACGATTGCCGCCATGACCTGATCGACCTCATCCAGCGCCGCGACCTCGGCCGCCGCCTGCTGGCCGCTTAGCACCTCGGTGCGACTGCCATGCTCATGCAGACGGGTGCGCAACCGCTCAGCGCTTTGCGCATCGTCCATCACCGCGTAACGGGGGGTAAATTCCAGGCATTGTTCAACCATACGGTCAACGTTTTTCCCCGCGACCAGCGCGGCGACGGAAAAGCGACCAGGGTTATGGCGCACCACGTCCAGCGTGCTACAGCCAATGGAGCCGGTCGAACCGAGAACGGTTAATTGCTTCATGAGACGTCCAGAAGAGTGGAAACAGAATAAAAAGCAAAACGCCGCCAGCAAGCCCCTACGCAGCAACTATCGGGGATGAGACGGCGGCATTAGGCCTTCAACTAAGCGCTAAAGGCTACAAGGCCAGCGGTCGCAACGCAATCCCGAGAATTGAGCGTACAGTCTTCTGTACGGCGTTTCAGATTTTACTCAGGCCAGAGCCTGTCTGGCCCGAGTAAGGGCAGAGCATTAGAACTGCATCAGTTCCGCTTCTTTGTCTGCCAGCGCCGCGTCAACTTTTTTGATGGCGGCGTCAGTCATTTTCTGCACGTCGTCCTGAGAACGGCGATCGTCATCTTCGCTGATCTCTTTTTCTTTCAGCAGCGCTTTGACTTTATCGTTGGCGTCACGGCGAACGTTACGCACGGCAACGCGCGCCTGCTCGGCTTCACCACGCACGATCTTGGTCAGGTCTTTACGACGCTCTTCGGTCAGCGGCGGCAGCGGGACACGAATATCGCTGCCGGCAGAGCTTGGGTTCAGACCGAGGTCTGACGCCATGATCGCTTTTTCAACGGCCGCGGACATAGAACGGTCAAAGACGTTGATTTTCAGGGTACGGGAGTCTTCGACGGTGACGCTGGCCAGCTGGCGCAGCGGGGTCGGAGTACCGTAGTATTCAACAACAATCCCGTCCAGCAGGCTCGGAGAAGCACGACCCGTGCGAATTTTGCTGATTTGGTTTTTGAATGCTTCGACGCATTTTTCCATGCGGATTTCAGCATCTTTTCTGATATCGCTAATCACGTTACGAATCCTTGAAAGCTTGTCTCAGTCAGACCAGACGGGGCACCCGTCGGAAAATGAGCTAAGTATAGTCAGATTTAATGAAAATCACCGGGCAATATCCCCGCGAAAGTAAAGCGGAATATTACCCGGATTTGGCGCTGACGGGAATTATTCCGTGATCAATGTGCCTTCTTTTTCGCCCATCACCACGCGACGCAGGGCGCCAGGTTTGTTCATGTTGAAGACGCGAATCGGTAATTTATGGTCACGCGCCAGGGTGAAGGCCGCCAGATCCATGACTTTCAGCTCTTTTTCCAGAACTTCGCTGTAGGTCAGCTGATCGTACATGGTGGCAGAAGGATCTTTTGCCGGGTCAGCGGTGAATACGCCGTCAACCTTGGTGGCTTTCAGCACCACATCGGCTTCAATTTCGATACCGCGCAGGCAGGCTGCGGAATCGGTGGTAAAGAACGGGTTGCCGGTACCAGCGGAGAGGATCACTACGCGGTTGTTGCGCAGCAGGCTGATCGCCTCTGCCCAGCTGTAGTTGTCGCATACGCCGTTCAGCGGAATGGCGGACATCAGACGAGCGTTCACATAGGCGCGGTGGAGCGCATCACGCATTGCGAGGCCGTTCATGACCGTTGCCAGCATGCCCATGTGGTCGCCCACAACGCGGTTCATACCCGCTTTCGCCAGACCAGCACCACGGAACAGGTTACCGCCACCAATTACTACGCCAACCTGAATACCCAGCTCAACCAGCTCTTTGATCTCCTGAGCCATGCGGTCAAGTATGCTTGCATCAATACCGAAGCCTTCTGAGCCCTGCAGCGCTTCGCCACTTAATTTCAGCAGAATACGTTTGTAGACGGGTTTTGCATTGGTAGCCATGTTTCTTTCCTGAGACTGTCAACGAATGAGATGTGATAATTCCGGCGACATTGTATGTCGCATTTCAGCGCGGCCACTATAAGCAGTTGGCTGAATTTACAAAATGGGCGCAAAAAGAAGCCGCCCTCAGGCGGCTCCTTTTTTTAAAAATTAAGACTGCTTGGACATCGCAGCAACTTCTGCTGCAAAGTCAGTCTCAACTTTCTCAATGCCTTCGCCCACTTCAAAGCGGATGAAGCCAGTCACGTCAGCGTTGTGCTCTTTCAGCAGCTGGCCAACAGATTTGCTCGGCTCCATAACGAAAGGCTGACCAGTCAGAGAAACTTCGCCGGTGAATTTCTTCATGCGGCCTTCAACCATTTTCTCTGCGATTTCTTTCGGCTTACCGGACTGCATCGCGATGTCCAGCTGAACCTGGTACTCTTTCTCTACCACTTCAGCAGACACGTCTTCCGGCTTAACGAATTCCGGCTTGCTTGCAGCAACGTGCATTGCCAGCTGCTTAACCAGCTCTTCGTCAGCGCCTTTAGCGGCAACCAGAACGCCGATACGCGCACCGTGCTGGTAGCTGCCCAGAACGTCGCCTTCCAGAACAGCGATACGACGGATGTTGATGTTCTCGCCGATTTTAGCAACCAGCGCAACACGTTCTTCTTCGAACTGCGCTTTCAGAACTTCAACGTCGGAGATTTTACCTGCAACAGCGGCGTCCAGTACTTTGTCGGCAAATGCCTGGAAACCACCATCTTTAGCAACGAAGTCAGTCTGGCAGTTAACTTCCAGAATGTAACCGTAGTTGCCTTCGATTTTGGTTTTGATCACGCCGTCAGCAGCCACGTTGCCTGCTTTCTTCGCCGCTTTGATCGCGCCGGATTTACGCATGTTTTCGATTGCCAGCTCGATGTCGCCATTCGCTTCAGTCAGCGCTTTTTTGCAATCCATCATGCCTGCGCCAGTACGTTCGCGCAGCTCTTTTACCAGGGAAGCGGTAATTTCAGCCATTCTAAAATCCTCGGGAGATGTGGATACTGCCCGGCCAACGGCCAAACAGCGTAAATTGAAAAAAGGGGCCGATAATTGGCCCCTATTCATACACGGTACTAATAAGGGCTTAAACCTTATTATTCAGCTTCTACGAAGCTTTCTTCCGCCTGAGAAGCCAGGTCCTGAGAGCGACCTTCACGAACGGTAGCAGCAACAGCGCCCAGGTACAGGCTTACTGCGCGGATTGCATCGTCGTTACCCGGGATAACGAAGTCTACGCCGTCCGGATCAGAGTTGGTATCAACGATAGCAAATACCGGGATGCCCAGGTTGTTTGCTTCTTTGATAGCGATGTGCTCGTGGTCAGCGTCGATAACGAACAGTGCGTCCGGCAGGCCGCCCATATCTTTGATACCGCCCAGGCTGTTTTCCAGCTTGTCCAGCTCACGAGTGCGCATCAGCGCTTCTTTCTTGGTCAGCTTGTCGAAAGTACCGTCCTGGGACTGAGTTTCCAGGTCTTTCAGACGTTTGATGGACTGACGAACGGTTTTCCAGTTAGTCAGCATACCGCCCAGCCAGCGATGGTTCACGAAGAACTGATCGCAGCTCAGAGCAGCGTCTTTTACCGCTTCGCTTGCAGCGCGCTTAGTACCAACGAAAAGGATTTTACCTTTACGAGCAGCGATCTTGTTCAGTTCAGCCAGAGCTTCGTTGAACATCGGTACGGTTTTCTCAAGGTTGATGATGTGAACTTTGTTACGCGCGCCGAAGATGAAAGGCTTCATTTTCGGGTTCCAGTAACGGGTCTGGTGACCGAAGTGAACACCAGCCTTGAGCATGTCGCGCATGGAAACAGTTGCCATGTTTAAAACCTCTATAGATTAAATTGGGGTTATGCCTCCACGTATCCCATATTACCGACCCCGAAGGGCACCCCGGAATATGTGCCGATACGTGTGTGTTATTACACAAAGTGAGCTATGTCGCTTACGTCCATCCTTGTGTATCTGAGATGGAACGGAAGTCCGGCGCGCTTTATACCACAAAATCCATCCAGACACCAACTCTTGTTGACGTCGCGTGCTGTTAATGATTCTCAGTTTGGCACCAGCCTGCCCAGACTGTTACCATTGACAGGACTTACTCTATTATTGTCGAAAAAATCGACACTGCTGGACATACTCCATGGCTATCTCTATTAAGACATCTGAAGACATCGAAAAAATGCGCGTTGCCGGCCGTCTGGCCGCCGAAGTGCTGGAAATGATCGAACCCTACGTCAAACCGGGCGTCAGCACCGGCGAACTGGACCGCATCTGTAACGACTATATCGTTAACGAGCAGAAGGCCATTTCCGCCTGCCTCGGCTATCACGGCTATCCGAAATCCGTCTGCATTTCGGTCAATGAAGTGGTCTGTCACGGTATCCCTGATGACGGCAAGCTGCTGAAAGATGGCGATATCGTGAATATCGACGTGACCGTCATTAAAGATGATTTCCATGGCGATACCTCCAAAATGTTTATCGTTGGCAAACCGACGATTCTCGGCGAGCGCCTGTGCCGCATCACTCAGGAAAGCCTGTACCTGGCGCTGAAGATGGTTAAACCGGGGATCAACCTGCGCGCGATCGGCGCGGCGATCCAGAAATTTGTGGAAGCGGAAGGTTTCTCCGTGGTTCGCGAGTACTGCGGGCACGGTATCGGCCGCGGCTTCCATGAAGAACCTCAGGTGCTGCACTACGATTCGCCGGAGACCAACGTCGTACTCAAACCAGGCATGACCTTCACCATCGAGCCGATGGTCAACGCCGGTAAAAAAGAGATCCGCAGCATGAAAGACGGCTGGACGGTGAAAACCAAAGACCGGAGCTTGTCTGCGCAGTACGAGCATACTATTGTGGTGACAGACAACGGCTGCGAAATTCTGACGCTACGCAAGGATGACACCATCCCGGCGATAATCTCGCACGATGAATGATGAAAAGCCGGCGCCCGCCGGCTTTTTTATTAGATAGTTTTTTCTTATGGTGACGCGATGAGCAACTCATTACCTGACACAGCCTCCCCTCTCCTGCCCGTCCCGCCGGAACACCCGGTGAGTTGGCCGCAGGGCGATCTGAACTGTGCCGCAATCAAGGCGCACATCGATACCTTCCAGCACTGGCTGGGCGAGGCGTTTGACTCCGGCATCGTCGCGGAGCAGCTCATCGCGGCGCGCACCGAATTTATCGACCAGTTGCTGCAGCGATTATGGATCGCCTGCGGTTTTGAATCCGTCAGCGACCTGGCGCTGGTCGCCGTCGGCGGCTATGGCCGTGGCGAACTGCACCCGCTCTCAGACGTCGATCTGCTGATCCTCAGTCGTAAAAAACTGCCGGACGACCAGGCGCAAAAAGTCGGCGAACTGCTCACCCTGCTGTGGGACGTCAAGCTGGAGGTGGGCCACAGCGTACGCACCCTCGAAGAGTGCCTGCTGGAAGGTCTCTCGGATCTGACCGTTGCCACCAACTTAATCGAATCGCGCCTGCTGATCGGCGACGTCGCGCTGTTCCTTGAACTGCAAAAACATATTTTTAGCGACGGCTTCTGGCCATCGGAAAAGTTCTTCGCCGCCAAGGTCGAAGAGCAGAACGTCCGTCATCAGCGCTATCATGGCACCAGCTATAACCTCGAGCCGGACGTGAAAAGCAGCCCCGGCGGCTTGCGCGATATCCATACGCTACAGTGGGTGGCTCGCCGCCATTTCGGCGCCACCTCAATGGATGAGATGGTCGGCTTCGGCTTTCTGACCGAAGCCGAGCGCAATGAACTCAATGAGTGTCTGCATCAGCTGTGGCGCATCCGTTTCGCGCTGCATCTTGAACTCACGCGCTATGACAACCGTCTGCTTTTCGACCGCCAGCTCAGCGTGGCCCGCCGGCTAGGCTATGAAGGCGACGGCAACCAGCCGATTGAACACATGATGAAGGACTTCTTCCGCGTTACCCGCCGGGTGAGCGAGCTGAATCAGATGCTGCTTCAGCTGTTTGAGGAGGCTATCCTCGCCCTGACCGAGGATGAAAAACCACGCCCGATCGATGATGATTTCCAGCTGCGCGGCACCCTTATCGATCTGCGTGACGACACGCTGTTTATTCGCGAACCGCAGGCCATTCTGCGCATGTTTTATATCATGGTGCGCAATAGCACCATCACCGGCATCTACTCAACGACGTTGCGCCATCTGCGCCACGCCCGCCGTCATCTCACCCAGCCGCTGTGCTATATCCCGGAGGCGCGCACGCTCTTTCTTAGTATGCTGCGCCATCAGGGGGCGGTAAGTCGCGGGCTGCTGCCGATGCATCGCCACAGCGTACTGTGGGCCTATATGCCGCAGTGGTCGCATATCGTCGGCCAGATGCAGTTCGACCTGTTTCACGCCTACACCGTCGATGAACACACCGTCCGGGTGATGCTCAAGCTGGAAAGCTTTGCCAAAGAAGAAACCCGCAGCCGCCACCCGCTGTGCGTGGAGCTGTGGCCGCGCTTAACGCACCCGGAGCTGATCTTAATTGCCGCCCTGTTCCACGACATCGCCAAAGGGCGCGGCGGCGACCACTCGATCCTCGGCGCGCAGGATGTGCTGAAGTTTGCCGAGCTGCACGGGCTGAACTCGCGCGAAACGCAGCTGGTCGCCTGGCTGGTGCGTCACCACCTGCTGATGTCAGTCACCGCCCAGCGGCGCGATATTCAGGATCCGGAGGTGATTAAGCAGTTCGCCGAGGAGGTGCAAACGGAAAATCGTCTGCGCTATCTGGTGTGTCTGACCGTCGCCGATATCTGCGCCACCAACGAAACCTTGTGGAACAGCTGGAAGCAGAGCCTGCTGCGTGAACTCTATTTCGCCACCGAGAAGCAGCTGCGTCGCGGCATGCAAAGCACCCCGGACATGCGCGAACGAGTGCGTCACCATCAGCTGCAGGCGCTGGCCCTGCTGCGGATGGACAATATTAATGAAGAGGCGCTGCATCAGATCTGGAACCGCTGCCGCGCCAACTATTTCGTGCGACATACGCCGACGCAGCTCGCCTGGCACGCCCGCAACCTGCTGCGCCACGATCTGAATAAGCCGATGATCCTGCTGAGCTCGCAGGCCACCCGCGGCGGTACGGAGATTTTTATCTGGAGCCCGGATCGCCCTTACCTGTTCGCCGCGGTGTGTGGCGAACTTGACCGTCGCAACCTCAGCGTCCACGACGCGCAGATCTTCACCACCCGCGACGGTATGGCGATGGATACCTTTATCGTCCTTGAGCCCGACGGCAGCCCCCTTTCCGCCGACCGCCACGAGGCGATCCGCCAGGGGCTGGAGCAGACCATCACTCAGCGCAGCTGGCAGCCTCCGGCCCCGCGTCGTCAGGCGGCAAAGCTACGCCATTTTTCCGTGGACACCGAGGTGAATTTCCTGCCGACCCATACCGACCGAAAATCGTTTCTGGAGCTGATAGCGCTCGACCAGCCCGGGCTGCTCGCCCGCGTCGGGCAGGTGTTCGCCGACCTCGGGATATCGCTTCACGGGGCGCGAATTACGACAATTGGTGAGCGAGTAGAAGATTTATTTATAATCGCCACCGCCGACCGGCGTGCCCTTAATAATGAGCTGCAACAAGAAGTGCAACAACGGTTGACAGCGGCCCTCAATCCAAACGATAAAGGGTGACGTATTTTTTTTAGTGAATGGAAAGAAACAATGCAGCAGTTACAGAACGTTATTGAGTCCGCTTTCGAGCGTCGCGCCGACATTACGCCGGCTAATGTGGATACCGTGACCCGCGAAGCGGTTAACCAGGTTATCGCCCTTCTTGATTCCGGCGCGCTGCGCGTCGCTGAGAAGATCGACGGTCAGTGGGTGACGCATCAGTGGCTGAAGAAGGCGGTACTGCTCTCTTTCCGTATTAACGATAACCAGGTTATCGATGGTGCGGAAAGCCGCTACTTCGATAAAGTGCCGATGAAATTCGCTGACTACGACGAAGCGCGTTTCCAGAAAGAAGGTTTCCGCGTGGTGCCGCCGGCCGCCGTGCGCCAGGGCGCGTTCATCGCCCGCAACACTGTGCTGATGCCGTCCTACGTTAACATCGGCGCCTACGTTGACGAAGGCACCATGGTTGATACCTGGGCCACCGTCGGCTCCTGCGCACAGATCGGTAAAAACGTGCATCTGTCCGGCGGTGTCGGCATCGGTGGCGTACTGGAGCCGCTGCAGGCGAACCCGACCATCATCGAAGATAACTGCTTCATCGGCGCGCGCTCTGAAGTGGTTGAAGGGGTGATTGTCGAAGAAGGCTCCGTCATCTCCATGGGCGTTTACCTCGGTCAGAGCACCAAAATCTACGATCGCGAAACCGGCGAAGTCTTCTACGGCCGCGTACCGGCTGGCTCGGTGGTAGTCTCAGGCAACCTGCCGTCGAAAGATGGTAAATACAGCCTGTACTGCGCGGTGATTGTGAAGAAAGTCGATGCCAAAACCCGCGGCAAGGTCGGCATTAACGAACTGCTGCGCACCATCGACTAAAGCAAATAAAAAGCGGGAGATATCCCGCTTTTTTTATATTTGATGCTGGCGAAAATGGATTTTTTCGTTAATTATTCAATGGTTATGATGCTATCAAAGGTACCGTTATGTACGATAATCTGAAAAGTCTTGGCATTACCAACCCTGATGAGATCGATCGCTATAGCCTGCGGCAGGAAGCTAACAACGACATTCTGAAAATCTATTTTCAGAAAGACAAAGGCGAATTCTTCGCCAAGAGCGTGAAGTTCAAATATCCGCGTCAGCGCAAAACCGTCGTCGCCGACGGCGTCGGCCAGGGCTACAAAGAGGTCCAGGAGATCAGCCCCAATCTGCGCTACGTTATCGACGAGCTGGATCAGATCTGCCAGCGCGATCGCACTGAAATCGATCTCAAGCGTAAAATCCTCGACGATTTACGCCATCTGGAAAGCGTGGTCACCAATAAGATCAGCGAAATCGAAGCCGATCTGGAAAAGCTCACCCGTAAGTAAGAGCATCCCGGCGGCGCGTTGCCTGGCCGGGCTGGTGGTCTCTATCCACTCCAGACAGCATGCATCGTCCAGGCCGGGTATGGCGCGTCGCTACCCGGCATTTTTTTGCCTCCACGTCTTAGCGTTGTTCGTCCAGCTGCAGCGCGATATACAGCAGCAGCCTGTCGTCAAAGCTACCGAGATCCAGGCCGGTCAGCTCCGAGATACGGTTCAACCGGTACTCCAGCGTATTGCGATGAATAAACAGCGCCTTTGACGTCGCCAGCGGCTGCACGTTATGGCGAAACCACGCCTGCAGCGTCCGCCGCAGCAGCCCGTTGTTGTCCATGGCCTTCAAACGCGCCAGCGGACGGGCCAGCTCATTGGCCTGCCAGCCGCCGCGCAGGCTGTCAAGCAGCACCGGCAGCATTAGATCCTGATAGAAATAACTGCGGCTCTCCGGCATCCGCTGCTTGCCAACCATCATCGTCGTCCGTGCGGTACGGTAAGAGCGGGCGATACTTCCTGGGCCGGTGAAGAAATTGCCCAGCGCCACGCGAAAGCGCAGCTGGCCATTCTCTTTCATCCTGGCGATAAGCTGCTCGACGCGCCGGACGTGATCGTCAGCGTCCCAGCGGCCAAAGCTGTTCAGCGCCGGTTTCAGCACCACCATTTCCGTGAGCGAGACAATGGCCACCAGATTATTGCGATCGGGGGTGGTCAGCGCGTTCTGTAACTGTTGCAGTTCCGCCATCGCGCTGTCCACGCCGAGCTGACCGCTGTCTACCTCAATCATCGCCACCACGCGCGGCTGATTGAGATCGATGCCTAAACGCTGAGCCCATTCGTTCAGCGCCGGGGTATGCTCTTCCGCCTGAATCAGGTTCATCACCAGCTCTTCGCGCAGACGGCTGTCCTGGGCCAGGAGATGCATCAGCCGCGACTGCTCCAGCATCATCTCTGCTGTCATGCACACCAGCTCGCCATATTTTCGCAGCGACTCCGGCTCGCCGGTCAGGCCGATCACCCCGACGATCTCCCCCTCCAGGCGCAGCGGCAGGTTAATCCCCTGGCGAACCCCGTGCAGATGGCGAGCGACCGCGTCGTCGATATCCACCACCCGCCCCTGGGAGAGGACCAGCAGCGCGCCTTCGTGCAATTCACCAATCCTTTCCCGATCGCCGCTGCCGATGATCCGCCCGCGGGCATCCATCACGTTGATATTGGTATCGATGATGCGCATGGTCCGCGCCACAATATCCTGCGCCATTTTGGTATCAAGATGCCAGCCAGCCATGTAGTCCTCCCCTTTGCTGGGCACCAGCATAAAAGAGTCATCGTCGCGCTGCATTGTGCATTTGCACTAAGCCGGGGTGAGATATGTGGAGTTGTGGGGGCGGTCACAGAACGAAAAAAGCCCCTGCCCTCGGCGAGGGAAGGGGCTGGGAAGCGAGTGCTGGCGGTTACTGCAACAGCAGATAGATAGAGGCGTCGCCGCGCTGAATGTTCAGCGCCAGTACGGACGGTTTGGCGTCGAAGATTTTCCGCAGATCGGCGATGTTTTTCACCGGCTGCTGATTCGCCCCGACGATGACGTCGCCTTTCTTGAGGCCAATCTGTGCCGCCGGGGTACCGGCTTTCACATTATTGACCACCACGCCCTTATCCTGACCCTTATTGCTCATTTCCGCCCCTTCAATCCCGTTGAAGATGGTGCTGGAGTCAACCTGGGTCTGGTTGCTCTGCTGCAGTTCGACGGTCACGGTCACCGGTTTGCCGTCGCGCAGCAGACCAAGCTCAACTTTGCTGCCGATAGGCATGGTGCCGACCTGGGCACGCAGCGCGGCGAAGCTGCTGATCGCTTTCCCGTTGAGGGAGGTGATGACATCGCCGGCTTTAATGCCCGCTTTCGCGGCCGCCGAACCTGGCATTACCTGGCTGACGAAGGCCCCGCGCTGGGCATCGACTTTCATCGCTTTCGCCAGCTCAGAGTTCAGTTCGGTGCCCATAATGCCGAGCTCACCGCGTTTCACCTGGCCATATTTCACCATCTGCTCGGTCAGGTTTTTCACCATGTTGCTCGGGATAGCAAAACCGATACCGATGTTGCCGCCGTCCGGCGCCAGAATGGCGGTGTTGATACCGATCAGCTCGCCGTTGAGGTTCACCAGCGCACCGCCGGAGTTCCCGCGGTTAATCGCCGCATCGGTCTGGATAAAGTTTTCGTAGTTTTCCACATTGAGGCCGCTACGGCCCAGCGCGGAGACAATCCCGGAGGTCACGGTTTCGCCCAGACCGAACGGGTTGCCGATAGCCACGGTGTAATCACCGACGCGCAGCGCATCGGAGTCGGCAAGCTTAATCGCCGTCAGGTTTTTTGGATCCTGAATCTGAATCAGCGCGATATCAGAGCGCGGATCTTTGCCGACGACTTTGGCATCAAACCTACGGCCATCGCTCAGCTGAACCTTAATCGTGGTGGCGTTGTCCACGACGTGGTTGTTGGTCACCACATACCCTTTGGCGGCATCAATGATGACGCCGGAGCCCAGCGCCATAAATTTCTGCTGCTGGCCGCCGTCAGGCTGACCGCCCTGTCCGCCGCCCTGGCAAAACGGCGAACTCTGGAAAGGAGACCCATCCTGGCAGAACGGCGAATTATCGCCAAAGAACTGCTGGAAGTTACGTGGCATCCGTGGGGTATTAACGGTGGTGCTACCTTCAACGTTAATGCTCACCACCGACGGCATCACCTTCTCCAGCATCGGGGCCAGGCTTGGCATCTGCTGTGCATTAGTGGCCGAAGATGCCGTTTCTGCCGCGCTCGCAGAGAGCGGGGACAACGCCAGACCTAAACTCAGAGCCAGTGCACTCATTGCTAACGTGGTTTTTTTCATCAGTTTCAATCTCAATATCAGGTAACGAAAGTTGCTGTGTACGTGACTATCAGAGTCATTTTATAACGCTAAGTTCCGGAATTAAGTTTCTGGAAAAAGTAAAAATTTATTGTCCATCTTTACAAAACTCCAGCCTATTCCACCGCCATGAGTCGCCGATATTCATCCCACGCATACAAATCCGTCATCCCGCTGATATAGTCCTGAATCAGACGGCAGCGATAATAGTATTCCATCAGCGCAAATTCGGGCGCCGTACGCGCCAGTTTATTTACCGCTTCAATATAGGCCAGCCGGTGACGGGTCGAAAGTTTCTGATACAGCCGGGAGGCAATGGGTAAACGTCGTACCCGCTCCTGCGCTACTAATTCGCTGAAATCCTCCAGCGATAATTTCAGCAGCGGCTGATAGATATCCAACAGGCCGCTGATCACCCGGTAGCCCTGCAATTCCAGCTGCTCAACATCCGGATGGCTAAAGACCTGTTTCATCGCCACATTTTTATAGAGTTCCAGTAGCTGACTGCAATCGCTGTCGTCCTCCAGCAACGCATGATTAAAGTCCCCGGTGAAGATTGCCGGCAGGTTGTCAATAAATCGGCGCGCCGCGTAGGGCACCAGCTTATTCAGCGTATTCACCCGCAAATACATAAAAAACTGATCTTCCGCGCTCTGCTTCAGATAATTGGCTCGCGATTTCTCCCAGGCATTTTCTACTACCTGCGAAAATAACGAGCCTTTTTCATGACTGCCCCAGGCCTCGTAAAGATGCTGATAGAGCTGTTCTGCGCTAAAAATACGTTTTTCCACCGCGTCCTCGAGATCCGCGACGCAATATGAGATGTCATCCGCAGCCTCCATAATCCAGGTTAATGGAAACCGATTGTAAGGCGCGAGATCCAGTTCTTTACGCAAACGCGCGACATACTCTTCTTCGGCTAAATAATAGCCAGGTTTCTTCATTAAATAACTGTGGCTGGCCGGCGTCTCCTCAGACCACCACGCCGGACGAGTATATTTCAGGATACATCCCACCTGCGCCCAGGTCAGGTTCATACGCATTAGCGTATGGACCAGACGAATGCCCTGCGCGTTGCCCTCAAAGCTGCAGAGATCCTGGCGCACTTTACGGCGCAGCGCATTAAGCGATGTCTCTCCGTCATGCAGTCGTAAGGCCTGCACTTCGCAGCGATCGTCGGTCAGCGGCTGCCCGAGCGCATCGCCGGGCGCCAGGCGCTGACGGAACCAGTCGTTAATCGCCGCTTCGCCAAAATGGCCAAACGGGGGATTGCCGATATCGTGCATCAGGCAGGCCATCTCCACCACGCTCTCGAATGGCCCGGTCAGCTCTTCCAGGCCATACTCTTCCAGCAGCCTCAGCTCTTTCAGCCGGCTCAGCACCTCTTTGGCGATATAGCGCCCCACCTGCTGCACCTCCAGCGAGTGGGTCAGGCGAGTGCGCACCGCCGCGTTGCGCTCGAGCGGGAAGACCTGAGTTTTTTGCTGCAGGCGGCGGATTGCCGGCGAGTTGACGATCCGTCCCCGATCGCTTTCAAAGATCCGCAGGATGTCGCGCTCCGTCTCCACCCGCGGCGGCGAACGGAAGCGTCGACGCCAGTTTATCTTGTTGCGAAAATCAATCTTTGCCATAGCCTCTCCCGCGCGAGCAATACGCTTCCCCTTAAGCGCATGATAGACTATGCAACTAAACCTGACACATCGCGAGTAAATCTATGAAAATTGGCATTATTGGCGCTATGGAAGAGGAAGTTACCCTTCTGCGCGACAAAATCGAAAACCGCCAGACCATCACCATTGGCGGAAGCGAAATCTATACCGGCCAACTTCACGGCGTTGACGTCGCTCTGCTGAAGTCTGGTATCGGAAAAGTAGCGGCGGCGATGGGCGCGACCCTGCTGCTGGAGCGCTGCCAGCCTGACGTGATCATTAATACCGGTTCTGCCGGCGGCCTGGCGTCGACGCTGAAGGTCGGCGATATCGTCGTCTCCGATGAAGCGCGCTACCACGACGCCGACGTCACCGCCTTCGGCTATGAATACGGCCAGCTCCCTGGCTGCCCGGCGGGTTTTAAGGCGGATGAAAAACTGGTGGCCGCCGCAGAGAGCTGCATTAAAGCGTTAGATCTCAACGCCGTTCGCGGCCTCATCGTTAGCGGGGATGCCTTCATTAACGGCTCTGTCGGTCTGGCGAAGATCCGCCATAACTTCCCGCAGGCGATCGCCGTGGAAATGGAAGCGTCCGCCATCGCCCACGTCTGCCATAACTTTAAGGTTCCCTTCGTGGTGGTTCGCGCTATCTCCGACGTGGCCGACCAGCAGTCCCACCTCAGCTTTGAGGAGTTCCTTGCGGTCGCCGCCAGACAGTCCACCCTGATGGTGGAGAATCTGGTACAGAACCTGGCACGTGGCTAAGTCGCTATCCTTCGCGCTTGCCGCGCTGCTGTTACTCGCCCCGGCGTGGCTGCTGGCCGCGCC
Organism: Klebsiella sp. 28; assembly: GCF_018223905.1. Lineage (NCBI taxonomy): Bacteria > Pseudomonadati > Pseudomonadota > Gammaproteobacteria > Enterobacterales > Enterobacteriaceae > Klebsiella > Klebsiella sp. 28. The sequence goes on along the minus strand of NZ_JAGRQY010000011.1, from coordinate 35,681 downwards.
GCGGGTGATCACCCTCTCCCCCGCCAATACCGAATTGGCCTTTGCCGCCGGGATCACGCCGGTCGGCGTCAGCAGCTATTCCGATTATCCTTCGCAGGCCAAAACGATCGAACAGGTTGCCAGCTGGCAGGGAATGAACCTGGAACGCATCGTGGCGCTCAAGCCAGACGTGGTGCTGGCCTGGCGCGGGGGCAATGCCGAACGCCAGGTTAACCAGCTGCAGTCTCTGGGTATTCATGTCCTGTGGGTACAGACCTCGACCATAGAAGAGATCATCGCTACCCTGCGTGAGCTGGCGCAGTGGAGCCCGCAGCCGGAAAAAGCGCAGCAGGCGGCGCAGGCGATGCAGCAGGAATACGATGCGTTGAAAGCGCGCTATGCCAACGCGCCGAAGAAACGCGTCTTCCTGCAGTTCGGCTCCGCACCGCTGTTCACCAGCGGCCCCGGTTCGATTCAGGATCAGGTGCTAAGGCTTTGCGGCGGCGAGAATATCTTCGCCACCAGCCGCGTTCCCTGGCCGCAGGTGAGCCGCGAACAGGTGCTGGCCCGCCAGCCGCAGGCGATCGTGGTGACCGGGGATGCCAGCCGCATTGCCGAAGCGCAGCGCTTTTGGCAACATCAGCTCACCATTTCGTTGATTGCGTTACACAGCGACTGGTTTGAACGCGCCGGCCCACGTATTATCCTCGCCGCCAAACAACTTTGTGCGGCGCTTGACCAGGTAAAATAATCATCCGGCACACCGGATGTTCAGTGGGAATCAACGATGCTTGTCTATTGGCTGGATATTATTGGCACAGCTGTCTTCGCGATCTCCGGCGTACTGCTAGCCGGAAAACTGCGTATGGACCCATTCGGCGTGCTGGTGTTAGGGGTAGTGACGGCGGTAGGCGGCGGGACCATCCGCGACATGGCGCTGGCGAATGGCCCGGTATTCTGGGTCAAAGATCCCACCGATCTGGTGGTGGCGATGGTCACCAGCATGCTGACCATCCTGCTGGTCCGCCAGCCTCGCCGGCTGCCGAAATGGATCCTGCCCGTTCTTGATGCCGTCGGTCTGGCGGTGTTTGTCGGCATTGGCGTCAATAAAGCTTTTCTTGCTGGCAGCGGCCCGCTGGTCGCGGTGTGCATGGGGGTGGTGACCGGCGTCGGCGGCGGGATTATTCGCGACGTGCTGGCGCGGGAAATTCCTATGATTCTGCGTACCGAAATCTACGCCACCGCCTGTATCGTCGGCGGTATTGTCCACGCCACGGCACACGACACCTTTCATCTCCCGCTGGAGAATTCGGCAATGATGGGGATGGTGGTCACCCTGGTAATTCGTCTGGCGGCTATTCGCTGGCATCTGAAGCTGCCGACGTTTGCCCTGGACGATAACGGTCGGTAACAAAAGCAAAACGGTAACCTTAAGGTTACCGTTTTTAGGGTTTGCTCCCTCCCGCTGGGGGAGAACTCGCTTTAAACGCTGAACGAGGAGCCGCAGCCGCAGGTGCTTTTCGCGTTCGGATTGGTCACGATAAAGCGCGAACCTTCCAGCCCTTCGGTATAGTCGACAGAGCCGCCGACCAGATACTGCAGGCTCATCGGGTCAACCACCAGGCCGACGCCCTGTTTCTCAATGGTCATATCCCCTTCGTTCACCTGATCGTCAAAGGTGAAGCCATACTGGAAACCGCTGCAACCGCCGCCGGTGATATACACGCGCAGTTTCAGGTTCGGATTATCTTCATCCGCAATCAGGTGTTTTACTTTATTGGCTGCGGCTTCGGTAAACTCCAGCGGCAACGCTACGTCATCACTCATTTTCTGCTCCCATTGATACTTCCGGCCGGTTAAAGAATAACCGGACCTTTTGAGCCATTATCTAATACCCTGGTAAATCGTTCAAGTATTCTCCCGGGGAGCCTGCTGCGCTTTTGCCGCCTGCTCGGCTTCCTGCTTCGCCAGAGTACGCTGCAGAATGGTCGAATACAAAGGCTTACCGCCGAGGAATTGCGCCAGTAGTGTTGCGCCAAGGCAGGTAATAATCATTGGCAAAATGAGCTGATAGTTATCGGTCATCTCAAGCACCAGCACGATCCCGGTCAGCGGCGCACGCACCGAGGCGGCGAGCAGCGCCCCCATACCGGCAATCGCGAAGGTGCCGGCATCGAGATGGTAGGCCGGAAACAGCGGAATAGCCGCCATGCCGAACGCCGTGCCCAGCAGCGTGCCGAGCGCCAACATAGGCGCGAAAATGCCCCCTGGCGCGCCGGAAGAGAAGCAGATCAGCGTGGTCACCACGCGGGCAATAAAGATAAACAGCAGCAGTCCGACGGAGAAGTTACCGGCAGCGGCGATAGGGATCAAGTTAAAGCCACCGCCCACCGCGGAGGGCTGCATCAGCCCCAGCAGACCGCAGAGCCCGCCGATTAATCCGCCAATCAACACCCATTTTTTGATGTTGCCGCCGTGGATGCGCTGGAACAGATCCTGAGTGCGCAGCACCAGAAAATTAAACAGCGGGCCAAAGCAGCCAAACAGCATGCCCAGCACCAGATACAGCCATAGGGTATTTACCGGGGCGTTGCTTAGTTTACCCACCTCAATGATCGCCGCTTCGCCGTTGAAAATGCGAAACACAATGCTCGACATGATCACGCCGGTAAACACCGCTTTAATGGAGATCAGGTTGTAGCGGAACTGCGGGCGCATCTCTTCGATGATAAACAGAATACCGGCCAGCGGCGCATTAAAGGCCGCCGAAAGCCCCGACGCCGCACCGGTCGCCAACAGCGTATGCCGCGCTTCCGGACTGCGCATGCGGAAAACGTCCAGCACCATGCGCCCAATGTTGCCGCCAAGCTGTACCATCGGTCCTTCACGACCCAGCACCATCCCGGCGCCAAGGGTCCCCATGCCGCCAACGAATTTCACCGGCAGCACGCGCCACCAGCGCACCGGCCGCAGCTCCTCCAGCGCGCCCTCAATTTCCGGAATCCCGGAGCCGCCGGCTTCCGGCGCAAAGCGACGCACCAGAAAATAGCCGACCATCGCCAGCAGCGCCGACAGGATAAACGCCAGCGGCCAGACCAGATACCAGTGGTCCGCCACCTGCGCCAGCGCGCCGATCCGCTGGTTCTGCACCCAGTTCACGCTCTTTTCAAAGGCGACGCCCACCAGCCCCGCCAGCGTGCCGACCACTGCCGCCATAAACAGCACTGCCAGCGGCGTTTTATCGCGTTGAATCAGACGGCGCACCGCATCGCCGCGACGCACCCGCACAAACTGATGTGCTTCAAAAGAGGGAGTTTCTGCTTTCATGCCGTTATCAATTATTGGTAATACAAATGAAGAGAGCGGCATTTTAGCCGTCCCGGCGCGCTGCGTCGTCAAAAAAATGCCATTGCGGCACATTGTTTCAATTGGGCAAAACTTTCATAACCATCCTGGAATAACTTAGAATAGCCGATAAAACATTTTTCACGAACCAGGACCCTGGCCATGAGCAAATCTGAAAATCTGTATCACGCTGCGCGCGAACTGATCCCCGGCGGCGTTAACTCGCCGGTGCGCGCTTTCACCGGCGTCGGCGGCACACCGCTGTTTATCGAACGCGCGGATGGCGCTTACCTCTATGACGTGGATGGGAAAGCCTATATCGATTATGTCGGTTCCTGGGGTCCGATGGTGCTGGGCCACAACCACCCGGCTATCCGCAATGCGGTGATCGAGGCGGCATCCCGCGGCCTGAGCTTTGGCGCGCCGACCGAAATGGAAGTGAAAATGGCGGCCCTGGTGACCGAGCTGGTGCCGACCATGGATATGGTGCGGATGGTGAACTCCGGTACCGAAGCCACCATGAGCGCCATTCGCCTGGCGCGCGGCTTCACCGGGCGCGACAAAATCATTAAGTTCGAAGGCTGCTACCACGGCCATGCCGACTGCCTGCTGGTGAAAGCCGGTTCCGGCGCGTTGACCCTCGGCCAGCCGAACTCGCCGGGCGTCCCGGCCGATTTCGCCAAACATACCCTGACCTGCACTTATAACGACCTCGCCTCGGTGCGCGCGGCGTTCGAGCAGTATCCGCAGGAGATCGCCTGCATCATCGTCGAGCCGGTGGCCGGAAATATGAACTGCATTCCGCCGCAGCCGGAATTCCTGCCGGGCCTGCGCGCCCTGTGCGACGAATTTGGCGCCCTGCTGATTATCGACGAAGTGATGACCGGCTTCCGCGTGGCGCTGGCAGGCGCTCAGGCTTACTACGGCGTGGAGCCGGATCTGACCTGTCTGGGGAAAATCATCGGCGGCGGGATGCCGGTAGGCGCCTTCGGCGGCCGCCGTGAGGTGATGGACGCTCTGGCGCCCACCGGTCCGGTCTATCAGGCGGGCACCCTCTCCGGCAACCCGATCGCCATGGCGGCTGGCTTCGCCTGCCTGAACGAAGTGGCGCAGCCGGGGGTCCATGAAACCCTGACTGAACTGACTAACCAGCTGGCGCAAGGCCTGCTGGATGCGGCGCGTGACGCCGGGATCCCGCTGGTGGTCAATAACGTCGGCGGCATGTTCGGCATCTTCTTTACCGATGCCGAAACCGTCACCTGCTATCAGGACGTGGTGAAGTGCGACGTTGAACGCTTCAAGCGCTTCTTCCATCTGATGCTGGAGGAAGGCGTGTACCTCGCGCCGTCAGCGTTTGAGGCCGGCTTTATGTCCGTGGCCCACAGCGAAGAAGATATCGACAACACCATCGACGCCGCGCGTCGGGTATTTGCCAAGCTGTAAGGTGCTTGAATGCCTGGTGGCGCAGGGATTTTCCCGGATAAGGCGCATTGCGCCTTATCCGGGCTACCAAATCGCACAGCGCTGTAGCCCCGGTAAGCGGTAGCGCCACCGGGGATTTTGACCTCAGGCGAGAACCAGATCGCTCTGCGGATGACAGGAGCAGGCCAGCACATAGCCGTCGGCGATTTCGGCGTCGGTCAGCGTCATGGTGCTGGTGACGCTGTACTTCCCGGAAACCACTTTGGTTTTGCAGCAGCCGCAGACGCCGGCGCGGCAGGCGACGGTCACCGGCACTTTATTGCTCTCCAGCGCGTCGAGCAGCGTAGTGCCCACCGGCGCGTAAAACTCGCGCGCCGGCTGCAGTTTAGTAAATTTCAGCCCGCTGGTGGCGGCCTCAGCCACCGGGGTGAAGAATTTTTCCTTAAAGAAGCGGGTGACGCCCAGGGCGGCAACATCCTGCTCGACCTTCTCCATATAAGGCGCCGGGCCGCAGGTCATCACGGTGCGGCTGGCTAAATCCGGCACGCTCTGCAGCAGCTCCCGGGTCAGACGGCCGGCGACAAAACCGTGCGTCGCGTTGTGCTCCGCTACCAGGGTGACCGGGTAGTTGCGCCACTCTTCGGCAAAGATTACATCTTCCGGCGAACGCACGTTATAAATCACCTGTACGTCGGCCTGCGGTCGATGCTTAGCCAGCCAGCGGCGCATCGCCATGATCGGTGTCACACCGCAACCGGCGGCCAGCAGCAGGAATTTATCTTCCGCTTTATCGTCGCAGGTAAACTCGCCCATCGCATCGGACAGCCAAAGGTAATCGCCGCGTTTGACCTCGCGGGTCAACCACTGCGAACCCGTACCCTCGTCAATACGGCGAACGGTCAGCGTAATGTATTCGCTGACCCCCGGCGTCGAGGAGAGGGTATAGGCGCGCAGCGTTTCCGCCGAGTTACGCACGCTAACCAGAGCGTACTGGCCAGCGCGGTACGGATAGTAATCGTGGCACAGCAGCGAAAGGGTCCACACGTCCGGGGTTTCCTGGTGAATGTGGTGAACCTGCATCCGCCACGGGCACTGGGAGGTTGGCATAGTCATCAGGGACTCCTTAAGCGCTCAGCAGCTGCTGCATATCTTGTTCCACGGTGGTCACGGAACGCAGACCAAACTTCTCATTGAGGACCGCCAGCAGATCCGGGGTGAAGAAACCAGGCGCCGTCGGACCGGTGACGATGTTTTTCACACCCAGCGACAGCAGCGTCAGCAGGATGACGATCGCTTTCTGTTCGAACCAGGAGAGCACCAGCGACAGCGGCAGATCGTTGACGCCACAGCCCAGTTTCTCCGCCAGCGTGACCGCCAGAATAATCGCCGAGTAAGCGTCATTACACTGCCCGGCGTCGACCAGGCGCGGCAGCCCTTCGATATCGCCAAAGTCCAGTTTGTTGAAGCGGTATTTGCCACAGGCCAGGGTCAGGATCAGGCAGTCATCCGGCACGCTGGTGGCGAAATCGGTGAAGTAGTTACGCTCCCCGCGGGCGCCGTCGCAGCCGCCGACGAGGAAGATATGGCGCAGTTTTTCACGACTGACCAGATCGATCAGCGTATCCGCCGCGCCAAGCAGGGTCTGACGGCCAAAGCCGACGGTGATCAGATGCGGGATTTCGCTGTACGGGAAGCCCGCCATCTGCTGCGCCTGGGCAATGACCGGGGAGAAGTCTTCGCCTTCCAGATGGTTCACACCCGGCCAGCCGACGATGCTGCGAGTCCAGATGCGGTCGTCGTAGGCGCCGACGGTCGGGTCGATGATGCAGTTAGAGGTCATCACGATGGGGCCCGGGAAGCGGGCGAACTCCACCTGCTGGTTTTGCCAGCCGCTGCCGTAGTTGCCAATCAGATGTTTGAATTTACGCAGCTCCGGATAGCCGTGAGCCGGCAGCATTTCGCCATGAGTATAGACGTTGACGCCGGTGCCTTCCGTCTGCTCCAGCAGGTTAGACAGATCCTTCAGATCGTGGCCGGAGATCAGGATGCACTTCCCTTCGGTGGCTTTAACGTTGACCTGAGTCGGCGTCGGATGGCCGTATTTGGTCGTTTCACCGGCGTCGAGGATGCTCATCACTTTGAAGTTCATCTGGCCGATTTCCATCGAACATTCGAGCAGCGCATTCATATCCGCAGGCCAGGTGCCCAGCCATGCCATGATTTTATGGTACTGGGCATAGATAGCGTTGTCGTACTGGCCGAGCACGTGGGCGTGCTCCATATAGGCCGCCGCACCCTTCAGACCGTACAGGCACAGCAGGCGCAGACCGAGAATATTTTCGCCGATGGCGGCTTTATCTTTATTCGGGGTATAGTCCGCCGCCTGACGCTGCAGGTCGCCCAGATCGTCGCTGACCAGCTGCAGGTCGGCGACCGGGCTGTCGACCGCGGCGCTGGCATCGATCGCCAGGCATTGCGCTTTCAGCGCCTCACGCAAGGCAATTGCCTGGCGGGCGTAGCCGACGATGCGCGGGGAATCGAAGTTAACGTTAGTCAGGGTGGAGAAGAAGGCGCGGGGGGCAAAGCTGTCGACCTGATGATCGATAATGCCATATTCGCGCGCTTTAAGCGCCCAGGCGGACAGGCCTTGCAGTGACGCAATCAGCAGATCCTGCAGGTCCGAGGTTTCCGCTGTTTTACCGCACATCCCCTGCGCGTAAGAGCAGCCGTTGCCGGCTGGGGTACGAATGGTTTGTTCACATTGCACACAAAACATGGTCACACCTTTAAAGTTATATTTGATATACATGTTTAAGGTTATGCCGCGCGGCAACGGGTGAAAAGGTATTTCTCAGACAACTTAAAGGGAGATTGATTTAGCGCAAATTTGGCGGCAGGAGGGCTGCCGCCAGCGGGTGCTCAGGCGGTAAAAAAGGCGATCAGGATCGGGACCAGCAAACTAAGCAGAAAACCGTGCACGATGGCGGCAGGGACGATTTCGACGCCGCCGGAACGCTGCAGTACCGGTAAGGTGAAGTCCATCGAGGTGGCGCCGCACAGCCCCAGCGCCGTGGAGCGGCTGCGGCGAATAAGGCCCGGAATTAACATGATGGCCAGCAGCTCGCGACAGAGATCGTTAAAGAACGCCGCGCTACCGATGACCGGGCCAAAGGATTCGGTGAGTAAAATACCGGAGAGCGAATACCAGCCGAAACCGCTGGCCATTGCCAGACCGGTCTTTAACGGCAGACCGAGAATAAAGGCGTTAAGTATCCCGCCGAGTAATGAACTGGCCGTAACCACCACGGCGACGATCATTCCCCGGCGGTTAAGGACTATTTGTCGCAGACTCATTCCATTATTGCGTAATTGGATACCGACGAGGAACAGGAGAAAGATCAACGTATATTCGCTGGCTTCTGTCGCGTGCTGTAAAAAAGGCAGTCTGGTCAGACCGAGCAGAAAACCGAGCACGACCACACCGCACAGCTGCAGCGATTCCAGGGCCATGGCCAGGCGCGAGGGTAATTTCTCCTGACGATGCTGACTGCGCCATGGCATTTTACTTTCCAGCCACAGCAGGGCGGCGATATTACACAGTAAAATGATAACCACGCTCACCGCGGCGTAATGCAATATTGCCAGCAGGTTGCTGGCCAGATTGTCGAGGAACGCCAGGCTGATACCCATAAAAAAAAGGATTACATAGACAATCCAGCTGAGCATGCGGTTTATCAGCTTTAGCGCGGAGGAGTGACGAAGAGGCAGTAAATAGCCGACGACCAGCGGCAACAGAATAATAAAGAGTCCCGAAAACATGAACGATGCAGCCCTTGCATGATGAGAATAGCGCCCATGACACTACCCAAATCACCGGGCCGAGTAAAGCTGTCGCCAGAAAGAAAAAGCCCGGAGACCCGGGCTTTGAAAAGCGTTAATCGCGTTTTTCCAGCAGGGTGCGATACAGCACGCCGCCGAGGATCCCGCCGACGATTGGCATGACCCAGAACAGCCACAGCTGCTGCAGCGCCCAGCCGCCCTGGAAAATTGCCACCGCGGTGCTGCGCGCCGGGTTGACCGAGGTGTTGGTGACTGGAATGCTGATCAAATGGATGAGGGTCAGCGCCAGGCCGATGGCGATGGGGGCAAAGCCCGCCGGCGCATGTTTATCGGTCGCGCCATGAATAACCAGCAGGAAGCCGCAGGTCAGGACAATTTCAATGACGATAGCCGACAGCATGGAGAAGCCGCCCGGGGAGTGTTCGCCATAGCCGTTGGAGGCGAAGCCACTGGCGGCGGCATCAAAGCCGGCTTTACCGCTGGCAACCACGTACAGCACCGCCGCGGCAATAATTCCGCCGACCACCTGAGCGATAATATAGCCAATGACCTCTTTTGCCGGAAAACGGCCGCCGGCCCACAGGCCTAAGGTGACCGCCGGGTTGAAATGCCCCCCGGAAATATGGCCGACCGCAAACGCCATGGTTAATACCGTTAAGCCAAATGCCAGCGCGACGCCGGCAAAACCAATACCAAGCTCGGGGAAAGCCGCGGCGAGCACGGCGCTACCGCAGCCGCCAAATACAAGCCAGAAGGTGCCGAAGCATTCGGCTGCTAATTTTCTGAACATAACCACCTCAATTAAATTGTTTACGCGCACGAGCGGACCGTGCCGGTCTTTATTTATCGTGATAAGGGATGACGATAAAAATAAAGCGGCGTTATTCTAGAGATAATCGCCATCCCGGAGCCAGTTAAATATATTGATATTATTTGATTTAGGGCAAGGTGAGTGGATTCCTTTTGCCAGTTTAGCCTTTCCTTTATCCATGGAAGATTATCAATAGTGTAGATCATAACGCCTGAAATAAAACTATTTTGCTTGATGAATAATCAACAGTCGGTAATAGGCGATAAGTGAGTAATTTTATGAATATATTTAATCCGCTGAATATGAGCCACGGATGCGATTAAGCAGAGTGTCATCTTGCCTCCGCCCTCGCTATACTGTTGATTACTGAAGGAGAGTGGTGGTGTAGCGGAGGGGATATGCTTCTTGAGCGCGTAGAAATCGTCGGTTTTCGCGGTATCAATCGTTTGTCGTTGATGCTGGAGCAAAATAACGTCCTGATCGGGGAGAACGCGTGGGGGAAGTCCAGTCTGCTTGATGCGCTGACCCTGCTTTTGTCGCCGGAGTTCGATCTTTATCACTTTGTTCGCGATGATTTCTGGTTTCCCCCGGGCGACATCCAGGGGCGCGAACACCATTTGCATATTATCCTGACCTTCCGCGAAACGGAGCCAGGCCGCCATCGGGTCCGGCGTTTCCGTCCGCTTCAGCGCTGCTGGGTGCCTTGCGATGACGGGTATCACCGGGTGTTCTATCGCCTGGAGGGCGAGCTCGCCGAAGATGACAGCGTGATGACCCTGCGGAGCTTTATCGATGGTGAAGGCGAAGCGTTGGTGCTGGAGGAGATTGATGAGCTGGCCCGACACCTGGTGCGTTTGATGCCGGTGCTGCGCCTGCGCGATGCGCGCTTTATGCGCCGCATCCATAACGGGACGGTACCGCACTCGCCGCAGATAGAGATCACCGCCCGTCAGCTGGATTTTCTCTCCCGCGAACTGGTCAGCCATCCGCAAAATTTATCGGACGGTCAGATCCGTCAGGGGCTATCGGCCATGGTGCAACTGCTTGAGCATTACTTTGCCGAGCAAAGCAGCGCTCAGACGCGGCATCGCCTGATGCGGCGGCGCTCCCATGATGAACAGCGCAGTTGGCGTTATCTGGATATTATCAACCGGATGATCGACAAGCCCGGCGGGCGCAGCCATCGGGTGATCCTGCTGGGGCTGTTTGCCACCCTCCTGCAGGCGAAAGGGACGGTGCGCCTCGATCGCGACGCGCGACCGCTGCTGTTGATTGAAGATCCCGAGACCCGTCTGCATCCGATCATGCTTTCCGTCGCCTGGCACCTGCTGAATTTGTTGCCGCTGCAGCGTGTGACCACCACCAACTCCGGAGAGCTGCTGTCCCTGACGCCGGTAGAGCAGGTCTGCCGGCTGGTGCGTGAGTCGACGCGGGTATCGGCGTGGCGGTTGGGGCCGGGCGGAATGAATGCCGAAGAGAGCCGGCGCATTGCTTTTCACATCCGCTTCAATCGCGCCTCATCGCTCTTCGCCCGCTGCTGGCTGCTGGTGGAGGGAGAGACGGAAACCTGGGTTATCAACGAACTGGCCCGGCAGTGCGGTCATCATTTTGATGCTGAAGGGGTTAAGGTGATCGAATTCGCCCAGTCCGGCCTGAAGCCATTGATCAAATTTGCCCGCCGGATGGGGATCCAGTGGCACGTGCTGGTGGACGGCGATGAGGCGGGGAAAAAATATGCCGCGACGGTACGAGGTCTGCTTAATAACGATCGCGAGCTGGAGCGCGACCATCTGACCAGTCTGCCGGCGCTGGATATGGAACACTTTATGTATCGTCAGGGATTTGATGACGTTTATCATCGGGTGGCGCAGATCCCGGATAATGTCCCGATGAATATGCGGCGGGTGATCACTAAAGCCATCCATCGCTCATCCAAGCCGGACCTGGCGATTGAGGTGGCGATGGAGGCCGGCCGCCGTGGCGTGGACGCTGTGCCGACGCTGCTGAAGAAAATGTTCTCACGGGTGCTGTGGCTAGCCCGCGGTCGTGCCGATTAATCTCACCGCCGTCGTCATTTACGGCGGCACAAAGCTCTCCGGCAGCTAAACAAAACCTCATTGACGAGAAAAATGGGTGTCCTGTTGCCAACGGGTTTCGATAGAATCACCGCCTGGAGCGGCAGGGAAACAGCAGGAATCGGAATATGAAAGTGAAGGGAAAACGCAGGACCGTCTGGTGGCTGTTGGCGATCGTTGTGCTGGGGCTGGCTATCTGGGGATGGCGGATCCTCAATGCGCCGCTGCCGAACTACCAGACGCTGGTAGTTCGCAAAGGGGATCTCCAGCAGAGCGTGCTGGCCACCGGCAAACTGGATGCCCTGCGAAAAGTTGACGTCGGCGCCCAGGTCAGCGGACAGCTGAAAACGCTGCACGTCAATATTGGCGATAAGGTTAAAAAGGATCAGTTGCTGGGGGTTATCGATCCGGAGCAGGCGCAAAACCAGATTAAAGAGGTGGAAGCGACGCTCATGGAGCTGCGCGCCCAGCTCAATCAGGCGCGCGCGGAGAGCAAACTGGCGCAAGTGACTCTGGCCCGTCAGCAGCAGCTGGCGCAGCGCCAACTGGTCTCGCGGCAGGACCTTGATACCGCGGCCACCGATTTGGCGGTGAAACAGGCGCAGATCGGCACTATTGAAGCGCAAATAAAGCGTAACCAGGCGACGCTCGATACGGCGAAGACCAACCTCGATTACACGCGGATCCTGGCGCCGATGGCCGGCGAAGTGACGCAAATTACCACCCTGCAGGGACAGACAGTGATCGCCGCCCAGCAGGCGCCTAACATTCTGACGCTGGCAGATCTCAGCACCATGCTGGTTAAAGCGCAGGTCTCTGAAGCGGATGTCATCCACCTCAGACCTGGGCAAAAAGCGTGGTTTACCGTGCTGGGCGACCCGCTTACCCGTTATGAAGGTAAACTGAAAGACATTCTGCCGACGCCGGAAAAAGTGAATGACGCCATCTTCTATTATGCCCGCTTCGAGGTACCGAACCCGCAGGGGATCCTGCGCCTCGACATGACCGCGCAAGTGCACATTCAGCTGGCTGAGGTGAAGAACGTGATTACTATCCCGCTGAGCGCCCTGGGCGACGCGGTAGGCGATAACCGCTACCACGTTCGACTGTTGCGCACCGGTGAGGTCAAAGAGCGTGAGGTTATCATTGGCGCCCGCAATGATACCGACGTCGCAGTGGTGCAAGGTCTGGAAGAGGGCGACGAAGTGATCGTCGGCGAGAGCGCGAGCGGGGCGGCAAAATGACGGCGCTGCTTGAGCTGCGAGATATACGTCGCAGCTATCCTTCCGGCGACGGCAGCGTTGAGGTCCTGAAGGGGATCACCCTCAGCATCCATGCGGGTGAGATGGTGGCGATCGTCGGGGCCTCCGGCTCGGGAAAATCGACGCTGATGAATATCCTTGGCTGCCTCGACAAACCCACCAGCGGCACCTATCGGGTGGCGGGAACCGATATCGCGCAGCTGGATGGCGATGCGCTGGCCCGTCTGCGGCGGGAACACTTTGGCTTTATCTTTCAACGCTACCATCTGCTGTCCCATCTGACCGCCGCGCAGAATGTCGAAGTGCCGGCGGTGTATGCCGGCAGTGAACGGCGCGCGCGCCTGGCGCGCGCTCATGAGCTGCTGGTGCGGCTGGGGCTGGGCGAGCGCGCCGACTATCAACCGTCACAGTTGTCTGGCGGTCAGCAGCAGCGGGTCAGTATCGCCCGCGCCCTGATGAATGGCGGGGAGGTGATCCTCGCTGATGAACCGACCGGCGCGCTGGACAGCCATTCCGGCGAAGAGGTAATGGCGATCCTGCACCAGCTAAAAGCGCAGGGGCACACGGTCATCATTGTGACCCACGATCCGCAGGTCGCCGCTCAGGCGGAGCGGATCGTCGAGATCCGCGATGGCGAGATCGTCCGCAACCCGCCCGCCAGCCGCCAGGGCGGCGGACTGCGCGCCCGTCCGCAGGCGGAGCCTTCGGCGTGGCGTCAGTTTACCAGCGGCTTTCGCGAAGCGCTGGTGATGGCCTGGCGAGCGATGGCGGCGAATAAAATGCGTACCCTGCTGACCATGCTCGGCATTATTATCGGTATTGCCTCGGTGGTGTCGATCGTGGTGGTGGGGGATGCCGCCAAGCAGATGGTGCTGGCAGATATTCGCGCCATCGGCACCAATACCATTGATGTATATCCTGGTAAGGATTTTGGCGACGACGACCCGCGCTATCAGCAGGCGCTGAAGTATGACGATTTGCTGGCGATCCAGAAGCAGCCGTGGGTGCGCTCCGCCACGCCAGCGGTTTCAAAAAGCCTGCGCCTGCGCGCCAACAATATTGACGTTGCCGCCAGCGCGGAGGGGGTCGGTCCGCAGTATTTTAATGTCTACGGCATGACCTTTAGCGAAGGTAATACCTTCAATGAACTGCAGCTCAACAGTCGGGCACAGGTGGTAGTGCTCGACAGCAATACCCGTCGGCAGCTGTTTCCCAATAAAGCGAAAGTGGTGGGAGAGGTGATTCTGGTGGGCAATATGCCGGCCACGGTGATTGGCGTTGCGGATGAAAAGCAGTCGATGTTCGGCAGCAGCAAAATTCTCCGCGTCTGGTTGCCCTACACCACCATGGCGGGAAGAGTAATGGGCCAGTCGTGGCTGAACTCCATCACTGTGCGCGTTCATGAAGGCTACGACAGTGAAACCGCAGAGAAACAGCTGCTGCGTCTGCTGGAGCTGCGGCATGGTAAAAAAGATGTATTCACCTGGAATATGGACAGCGTCTTGAAAACCGCCGAAAGGACCACACATACCTTACAGCTGTTCCTGACATTGGTGGCGGTGATTGCCCTGGTGGTCGGCGGGATTGGCGTAATGAATATTATGCTGGTGTCGGTGACCGAACGAACCCGGGAGATCGGCATCCGCATGGCGGTTGGCGCCCGGGCCAGCGATGTGCTGCAGCAGTTTCTCATTGAAGCGGTGCTGGTTTGCCTGGTCGGTGGCGCGCTGGGCGTAGCATTGTCGCTGATGATCGCCTTTATTTTACAGCTGTTTCTCCCCGGCTGGGAGATTGGTTTTTCTCCGCTGGTGCTGCTGACGGCGTTTCTCTGTTCGACGCTGACCGGGGTGCTGTTTGGTTGGCTGCCTGCGCGCAACGCGGCGCGGCTCGATCCGGTGGATGCCCTGGCGCGAGAATAGGCGGGGCGAGAAATAAAAATGCCAGTCAGAAGGACTGGCATTTTATTAGCAGGATGTACACAATGAAGCAAAAGAGTTATGCAGCCGTTTCCGCTTCCACAGGGACGATCACGCTGGCGTGATTGCCTTTTGGCCCCTGGTGAACATCAAACCGAACGGCTTGTCCGGCTTTTAGCGTTCTGTAACCATCCATCTGGATGGTGGAGTAATGGGCGAAAATGTCTTCGCCGCCGCCCTCAGGGCAGATAAAACCGAACCCTTTGGCATTGTTGAACCACTTAACAGTACCCATTTCCATACTTCGACATCCTTCGTAAATCTTTATTAGTAAGATGGAATGAACCGGTGGTGGAGTGACGAGTTGTTCAATTGCTCGCCAACTCTCGCCACTACAATTTAGAGAAATACGAAAACGCGTCAAGCGATTGAGGAGGGGGAACGGCGAAAAATGCGTCAAAATTTGAAGCAGTTAACGCTATTGCCGGGGAATGTGACAGCCGTCGCGGATAGAAGCGATAGATGATAGTTATCTATGATCTATTGTAGATTTGTGATGAGCATAACCTCTGGTCATCGACAGGCCTCCGCCTGTTGGCAACAGCAACCGATGATGAACACTGACGATGAGTAAGAGAGATTGGCTGGACTTCGAGCACCTGGTTGACGACGAAGTTCGTGATGCGATTAAACCGCCATCTATGTATAAAGTGATATTGGTCAATGATGACTACACTCCGATGGAGTTTGTTATTGACGTGTTACAAAAATTCTTTTCTTATGATGTTGAACGTGCAACGCAACTGATGCTCACGGTTCACTATGAAGGTAAGGCGATTTGTGGCGTGTTTACCGCGGAAGTGGCGGAGACCAAAGTCGCTATGGTGAATCAGTACGCGAGGGAGAACGAGCATCCATTGCTGTGTACGCTGGAAAAAGCCTGAATACAGGCATGAAAATTGGGGGAGGTGCCTATGCTCAATCAAGAACTGGAACTCAGTTTAAATATGGCTTTCGCCAGAGCGCGCGAGCACCGTCATGAGTTTATGACCGTCGAGCACTTGCTGCTGGCTCTGCTAAGCAACCCCTCGGCCCGTGAGGCCCTGGAAGCGTGTTCAGTGGACCTGGTGGCATTGCGTCAGGAACTTGAAGCCTTCATCGAACAAACCACACCCGTTCTGCCAGCCACGGAAGAAGAGCGCGACACCCAGCCGACGCTAAGCTTCCAGCGTGTGCTGCAGCGCGCCGTCTTCCACGTACAATCTTCTGGCCGCAGCGAAGTGACCGGCGCCAACGTGCTGGTGGCGATTTTCAGCGAGCAGGAGTCGCAGGCCGCCTACCTGCTGCGTAAACATGAAGTGAGCCGTCTTGATGTGGTGAACTTCATTTCTCATGGTACACGCAAAGACGAGCCGAGCCAGTCTTCCGATAACAGCGGAAGCCAGCCTGGCAATGAAGAGCAAGCCGGCGGGGAGGAACGTATGGAAAACTTCACCACCAACCTCAATCAGCTTGCTCGCGTCGGCGGCATTGATCCCCTGATCGGCCGTGAAAAAGAGCTGGAGCGCGCGATTCAGGTCCTGTGCCGTCGGCGGAAAAATAACCCGCTGCTGGTGGGGGAATCCGGCGTCGGTAAAACCGCGATCGCCGAAGGCCTTGCCTGGCGTATTGTGCAGGGCGATGTGCCGGAAGTGATGGCCGACTGCACTATCTACTCGCTCGACATTGGCTCTTTGCTGGCAGGGACCAAATATCGTGGCGATTTTGAAAAACGCTTCAAAGCGTTGCTCAAACAGCTGGAGCAGGATACCAACAGCATCCTGTTTATTGATGAAATCCACACCATTATCGGTGCGGGGGCGGCGTCTGGCGGCCAGGTCGATGCGGCTAACCTGATCAAACCGCTGCTTTCCAGCGGCAAGATCCGGGTGATCGGCTCCACCACTTACCAGGAGTTCAGCAACATCTTTGAAAAAGATCGTGCGCTGGCCCGCCGTTTCCAGAAGATCGATATTACCGAACCGTCGGTGGAAGAGACGGTCCAGATTATCAACGGCCTGAAGCCGAAGTACGAAGCGCACCATGATGTGCGTTATACCGCCAAAGCGGTGCGTGCGGCGGTAGAACTGGCGGTGAAATACATTAACGATCGTCATCTGCCGGATAAGGCGATTGACGTCATTGACGAAGCGGGCGCGCGGGCGCGCTTAATGCCGGTCAGCAAGCGTAAGAAAACGGTTAACGTGGCGGATATCGAATCAGTGGTGGCGCGCATTGCGCGGATCCCTGAGAAGAGCGTCTCCCGCAGCGATCGCGACACGCTGAAAAACCTGGGCGACCGTCTGAAAATGCTGGTCTTTGGACAGGATAAAGCCATCGAGGCGCTGACCGAGGCTATTAAAATGGCGCGCGCCGGGCTGGGCCATGAGCACAAGCCGGTGGGATCGTTCCTGTTCGCCGGGCCGACCGGGGTCGGGAAAACCGAAGTGACCGTCCAGCTGGCGAAGGCGTTGGGTATTGAGCTGCTGCGCTTTGACATGTCCGAATATATGGAACGTCATACCGTCAGCCGTTTGATCGGGGCGCCTCCGGGCTACGTCGGCTTCGATCAGGGTGGGCTGCTGACCGATGCGGTGATTAAACATCCGCACGCGGTATTGCTGCTTGATGAGATCGAAAAAGCGCATCCGGACGTGTTCAACCTGCTGCTGCAGGTGATGGATAACGGGACGCTGACCGATAATAACGGCCGTAAAGCGGACTTCCGCAACGTGGTGCTGGTGATGACCACCAACGCCGGGGTGCGGGAAACCGAGCGTAAATCGATTGGCCTTATTCAGCAGGACAACAGTCCGGATGCGATGGATGAGATCAAAAAGATCTTTACGCCGGAGTTCCGTAACCGCCTCGACAACATCATCTGGTTCGATCATTTGTCTACCACGGTGATCCATCAGGTTGTCGACAAGTTTATCGTCGAGCTGCAGGTCCAGCTGGACCAGAAAGGCGTCTCCCTGGAAGTGAGTCAGGAAGCGCGCGACTGGCTGGCGACGAAAGGCTACGATCGGGCGATGGGGGCACGTCCAATGGGACGCGTCATTCAGGACAACCTGAAAAAACCGCTGGCGAACGAACTGCTGTTTGGCTCGCTGGTCGACGGTGGTCAGGTCACTGTCTCTCTGGACAGCGACAAAAATACGCTGACTTACGACTTCCAGAGCGCGCCGAAGCACAAACCGGAAGCGGCCCACTAAGGCGATATCTTCAATGTAAAAAAACCGGCCAGGGGCCGGTTTTTTTTTGCTGACGGCAGATGACGGCAGAAATGAAAAGACCGGGAATTATCCCGGCCTTCAGCATCTGACGCCTTAGGGGCGAAAACAATCAGCGACTACGGAAGACAATGCGGCCTTTGCTCAGGTCGTACGGGGTCAGCTCAACAGTCACTTTGTCGCCCGTCAGAATGCGGATGTAGTTTTTACGCATTTTACCGGAGATATGCGCGGTTACCACGTGACCGTTTTCCAGTTCTACGCGGAACATAGTGTTAGGCAACGTTTCAAGTACGGTGCCCTGCATTTCAATATTGTCTTCTTTGGCCATCTAGTCCTCTGGGGTATCACTACCGTAGTTTTGAACCGGCAAGATAATGCCGAAGTTCATCATGTAAGTAAAGTTTTACGTATCTACCCTGAATCATTCACCTTGCCGCAAGGCGCATAGTCAGCGCAGCGGCTACGGAAATATGACGGGTATGAATCGCCGAAGTAGTTTTGGCGCATTGCCCGGGACACACACGGCCATGCCGCGTGACAGGCGCAAACGTAAAGGGGAGTGACAGAACGATGGGCGTTATCTGACTCTTATTATTCCCAAACGGCGGCGGGGCAACAGGCAGAAGCTACTCTACCGCGCAATTATACCATCCTGACGCAAAATGTGCTGAAAACATTTTATTATCCGCCAGGAAATAGCACCCGCGGCACCCAAAATCGCTCGGGCAGTCGGTAGCCGCGTAATACCGACAGATAGTCCAGATAATCGCGGCGGGGAATATCCACTGCGCCTAATGACGCGGTATGGTTGTTCAGTACCTGGCAGTCAATTAATTTACCGCCGCTGTGCGCAAAGTCCTGGCAAAATACCAGCAGCGCGGTTTTGGAGGCATTTTCTGCCCGGCTAAACATCGATTCGCCGCAAAACAGCGCTCCCTGCGCTACGCCGTACATTCCTCCCACCAGGGTATTCTCCTGCCAGACTTCAATGGAGTGGGCATGACCCAGCTCATGCAGCTGGTGATAGGCGCGAACGATACTGCTGGTTATCCAGGTGCCTTCGTCACGATCGCTGGCGCAGCCCTCAATCACTTCGCCAAAGGCGTGGTTGAGCGTGACCCGGTAGGGCGAACGCTGATGAAAGCGCTTCATGCTGCGGCTGAGATGGAATTGCTCTGGCCAAAGTACCGCCCGGGGGTCGGGCGACCACCAGAGGATCGGGTCGCCAGGGGAAAACCAAGGGAAAATACCACGCTGATAGGCCATCAGCAGCCGCGCGGGGCTCAGATCGCCGCCGAGCGCCAGCAGGCCATTAGGTTCTCGCAAGGCGCCTTCCGGAGAGGGGAAGGCGATAGAGTGCCGGGAGAGCTGAACCAGACGCATTTTAACCTCAATACGCATCAGCAAAAATTAGATAATAGAATAGCCTACAGACGCTGTTTAAACTGGAAGTACCGGCCCTGTTTAGCGAGCAGCTCCGCGTGACTACCTTGCTCAATTATCTGGCCGTTGTCCATGACTATTATCTGATTAAAACCCGCCAGGCCCCGCAGGCGATGGGTCACCATCAGCACGGTTTTGTCGCGCATGACATCTGCCAACAGATGCAGGATCTGGCTTTCGGTGGCCGCATCCAGACCTTCTGTCGGTTCATCGAGCAGCATCAGCGGCGCATCATGGAGCAGCGCGCGGGCAATGGCCAGTCGGCGCAGTTCGCCGCCGGAGAGCTGACGCCCGCCTTCGCCCAGCCAGCCGTTAAGACCACCATCTTGTAGCAGTTTTTCGAGGCCCACCTTCTCAAGGGTAGCGCTGAGATGAGCGTCATCCGCTTCAGGCGCCGCCAGCAGCAGGTTGTCGCGCAGGGTGGCGCTGAACAGGTGCACGCGCTGCGGCACTACGCTCATTGCCTGCCGCAGAGTGGCTTCGCTGAGGCCGGAGAGCGGCTGATTGTTGAGCAGAATCTCTCCCTGTGACGGGTCCCAGGCGCGGGTAAGCAACTGCAACAGCGTCGATTTTCCGCAGCCGGTCCGGCCAAGAATGGCGATGTGCTCTCCGGCGGCAATCTGCAGGGAAATATTCTCCAGGGCAGGGGAGGGCTGCTGAGGATAGCGGAAGGTGACCTCCTGAAGCGTTAGGGCCACCTGCGCTGGCGAACTGGCTTCATCATCGACAAAGGTGACCTCCGGCTGCTGGTCGGTAATCTGCGAGATCCGTCGCGCGGAGGCGATCACCTGGCCTAAATGCTGGAAAGCGCCAGTAACCGGCGCCAGGGCTTCAAAAGCCGCCAGCGCGCAGAATACGAATAGCGCGATCAGCGCCCCGGGCTGACTATTGCCGCCGACGCCGTCTGAGGCCAGCCAGAGCATGGCCACCACGGCGATGCCACCGATTAACAGCATTACCGCCTGCGAAAGCGCGGTCAGCTCGGCCTGGCGCCGCTGTGCATCCTGCCAGCTCAGCTCGGTCTTTTCCATTTGTGCGCGGTAGCGGTCGCTGGCGTTAAATACCATCAGCTCCGCCTGACCCTGCAGCCAGGCGGTGAGCTGTTGGCGATACTGGCCGCGCAGCTGCGTCATACTTTCGCCGGCTGGCTTACCTGCGCGATAGAACAGCGGCGGCATAACCAGCAGGGTCGCCAGCATGATACCGCCGAGCGTCAGCGCGAGGGTGACGTCGAGCAGACTTAATCCGCAGGTGACGACCACAATCACCACCAGCGCGCCGACCAGCGGCGAAATGACCCGCAGGTAGAGATGATCCAGGGTGTCAACGTCGGCCACCACCCGGTTGAGCAGCTCACCCTGGCGAAAGCGCGCCAGCCCCGCCGGAGAGAGGGGGAGCAGTTTGCTGAAGGTGAAAACGCGCAGGTGCTGCAGCACGCGAAAGGTAGCGTCGTGGCTGACCAGCCGCTCAAAGTAGCGCCCGGCGGTACGGATAATTGCCGCGCCGCGAACGCCCGCGGCAGGCAGCATATAGTTAAAACTGTAGATCCCGGCGACGCCCACCACCGCTGAGGCGGAGAGGAACCAGCCGGAGAGCGTCAGCAGGCCGATGCTGGCCAGCAGGGTCACAATGGCCAGCACGACGCCAAGCAGCAGCATCCATTTATGGCGTTTATAGAGCGCCAGATAGGGTAAAAGTGCGCGCATTTAAATCTCCTCCTGACGATGGGCCAGCAGCGCCGAGAAGACCCCACCAGCACGGGCCAGCGTGGCGTAGTCGCCTTGTTCGATAATCTGTCCGTCCTGCATCACCCAGACGTCGTCCCAGTCGGCCAGCCCCTCGAGCTGGTGGGTGACCAGCAGCGTGGTTTGCTCACTGGAGGCGTGGGTCAGGGCCTGCATGACTCGCTGTTCGCTATGGGCGTCAAGGCTGGCGGCAGGTTCATCCAGCAGCAGCAGGCGGCACGGCACCAACAGCGCGCGGGCGACCGCGATACGCTGCGCCTGGCCTACCGACAGACGACCCGCCTGATCGCCTACGGCGGTATGGATCCCCTGCGGCAGCAGGGCGATAAACTCGCTGACCCAGGCCTTGTCCAGCGCCAGCCGAAGCTGTGCTTCGCTAGCTTCGGGCCACGCCAGCAGCACGTTTTCCCGCAGCGTGGCGGCAGGCAACTGCGGATTCTGTCCTACCCAGCTCAGCAGGCGGCGCCAGCGCTCAGCGTCCAGCTCGCGCAGCTCTACGCCGTTGACCATCAGCGACCCCTCATAGGGCAGAAAGCCGAGCAGTGTATTCAGCAAAGAGCTTTTCCCGGATCCGCTCTGGCCGACCAGCACCACGCGAGCGCCGGCGGGCAGCGCAAAATTAAGCGGCCCCGCCAGAACTTTACCTTCCGGAGATTTGATCACCAGGTCGCGCGCTTCCACGCTAATCAGATCGTTGTCATTTAACGTTTTCTCGCCACGCTCTACCTGGGTCAGCGGCGTTTCCATAAACGTTTTCAGGCTGTCTGCGGCGCCCACGGCCTGAGCTTTGGCATGGTAGAAGGTACCCAGGTCACGTAACGGCTGGAAAAATTCCGGGGCGAGGATCAGCGTCAGGAATCCCGCCATCAGCGTGACGCCCGCGCCATAGTGGCCGAAGTTCAGCTCGCCAAGGTAAGAAAAGCCAAAATACACCGCTACCAGCGCAATGGAGAGGGAGGTGAAAAACTCCAGAACCCCGGAGGAGAGGAAGGCCAGACGCAGGACTTCCATGGTGCGTTGGCGAAAATCCTGCGAGGCGTCGCGAATATTATCGGTTTCTGCCTGACCGCGATGAAAAATACGCAGGGTTTCCATGCCGCGCAGGCGGTCGAGGAAGTGGCCGCTGAGGCGGGCCAGCGCCTGGAAGTTACGCCGGTTGGCGTCGGCGGCGCCCATCCCGACCAGCGCCATGAAAAGCGGGATCAGCGGGGCGGTGCCGAGAAGGATTAGCGCGGCGGCCCAGTTAATCGGAAAAATAGTAATAACGATCAGCAGCGGTACGCAGGCCGCCAGCGTCATCTGGGGCAGGTAGCGGGCATAATAGTCGTGCATGTCGTCGATTTGCTCAAGAATAAGCGTTGCCCAGCTGCCGGCCGGTTTGCCCTGGATCCACGCCGGGCCTGCCTGCTGGAGGCGGTCAAGAACCTGGCGGCGAATTTCATAGCGAATATGCTGCCCGGCCTGAAAGCCGACCCGCTCACGCAGCCAGACCACCCAGGCGCGTAGTACAAAGATCAGCACCAGCAGCGTGAGCGGCAGCAGCAGGGCGGTCGCTGGAATATTCTCCATCACCATCCGGTGCAGGATCCGCGCCAGGAACCAGGCCTGCGCCACGATCAGCAGACCGCTCGCCACGCCAAGCAGGCGAGAAATCATCAACCAGCGACGGGAGATAATGCTTTGCTGTTTTAACCAGCGGGTTAACTCTTGTTGACGGGTTTTATTCATTGCGCGCTTTGCAGGTGTCGTTATCGGAGTATTGGGCACGGCAATGTTACATCGCAGCAAAAATAAAGGCGACTTTTCGTCGCCTTCTTTACCTTTGTTACTGACTTGTAAAGATTATTTGCAAGCGTCAGCCAAACCGTCGAGGTAACGCTCCGCATCCAGCGCCGCCATGCAGCCGGTGCCCGCAGAAGTGATGGCCTGACGATAGATATGGTCCATGACATCGCCGGCGGCGAACACGCCCGGGATGCTGGTCTGGGTCGCATTGCCGTGGATACCGGACTGCACTTTGATGTAGCCGTTCTCCAGCTCCAGCTGGCCCTCAAAGATGGCGGTGTTCGGGCTGTGGCCGATGGCGACAAATAAACCAGCCACTTCCAGGGACTCGACATTGTCGCTGTTTTTGGTATCGCGCAGGCGCAGGCCGCTGACGCCCATCTGGTCGCCGGTCACCTCTTCGAGGGTACGATCGGTATGCAGCACGATGTTGCCGCTTGCCACTTTATCCATCAGGCGTTTGATGAGGATTTTTTCCGCACGGAAGGAATCGCGACGGTGGATCAGGTGTACCTCAGAGGCGATATTCGACAGATACAGAGCCTCTTCCACTGCGGTGTTGCCGCCGCCGATCACCGCCACTTTCTGGTTGCGATAGAAGAATCCGTCGCAGGTAGCGCACGCGGAAACGCCGCGGCCTTTGAAGGCTTCTTCGGAAGGCAGGCCCAGGTAACGGGCGGAAGCGCCGGTGGCGATGATCAGCGCGTCACAGGTGTACTCGCCGCTGTCGCCTGTCAGACGGAACGGGCGGTTTTGCAAATCGACGCGGCTGATATGGTCGAAAATGATCTCGGTTTCGAATTTTGCGGCATGCTCGTGCATGCGCTCCATCAGCAGCGGACCGGTGAGATCGTTCGGATCGCCTGGCCAGTTTTCCACTTCCGTCGTGGTGGTCAGCTGACCGCCTTTTTCCATCCCGGTGATCAGCACCGGCTGCAGGTTGGCGCGTGCGGCATAGACCGCCGCGGTGTATCCCGCAGGTCCAGAACCAAGGATAAGCAGTTTACTGTGTTTGGCTGTGCCCATGAGATCCCCATAATAATTGGCATACATTGGGCTGGGATTGTAGGGAATTTGTTGTCGTAAAAAAAGAGCACAGCGATTTTGTTAACGATGTGTGCAATAGAAGCTGCCAATGAATTGGTGATTTTCCCGGCAAGGAATATAACTATTTCTACTGTCGGCGGGACAATTATAAGACGAAAAAATGAGAATCAACCAGGGCGGATGATGAATATCTGGCATCTTGTACTAAAAATCGATGTTTTGCTTTGACAATCACCTGTGCTTTTGCGAAAACATTCAAGGAAGAAGAAAAGCAGTATTTAGCGTGCGGCGAATTTTCATGCACGCAAATGCCATTTTTATCCGGGTTAACGAAATCTACGCATGGTGTGGACAGACGCCATGCGTGATGTCGGTGACTGCCGTCAGGCAACGGGCTTCTCACGTACCCCTGGGTTACCCAATGTCGTACGGGTGATAACAGGATGGGCTCTGGCAGTGAAGGCTCAGAGCCGGAACAGGAGTAGGGAAGGAATACAGAGAGACAATAATAATGGTAGATAGCAAGAAGCGCCCTGGCAAAGATCTCGACCGCATTGATCGTAACATCCTGAATGAATTGCAAAAAGATGGGCGAATTTCTAACGTCGAGCTTTCTAAACGGGTGGGACTTTCTCCGACGCCTTGCCTTGAGCGTGTGCGTCGTCTTGAAAGACAGGGTTTTATTCAGGGCTATACGGCGCTGCTCAACCCGCATTATCTGGATGCATCACTTCTGGTATTTGTTGAGATTACTCTGAATCGTGGCGCACCGGATGTGTTTGAGCAATTTAACGCCGCAGTGCAAAAACTTGAAGAAATTCAAGAGTGTCATCTGGTTTCCGGTGATTTCGACTATCTGTTGAAAACCCGTGTACCGGATATGTCAGCGTATCGTAAATTACTGGGCGAGACCTTGCTGCGCCTGCCGGGCGTTAACGACACCCGTACCTACGTGGTAATGGAAGAAGTCAAGCAAAGTAATCGTCTGGTTATTAAGACGCGCTAACACGGAACAGGTGCAAACTCGACGTAGTTTGATTACACTCCTGTTAATCCATACAGCAACAGTGCCGGGGAGACCCGGCGCTGTTGTCCGTTTTAGCAGCAGGCAGGAAACAGCCTGATACCTGGAGAGCCTTTCTTGAGCCAGGAATACACCGAAGACAAAGAAGTCAAACTAACCAAACTCAGCAGCGGGCGCCGACTCCTTGAGGCGATGCTCATCCTTTGCTCCCTCTTCGCCATCTGGCTGATGGCGGCACTACTGAGCTTTAACCCCTCGGACCCCAGCTGGTCGCAAACGGCATGGCATGAGCCTATTCATAATTTAGGCGGCGCCCCCGGCGCGTGGCTTGCCGATACCCTCTTTTTCATTTTTGGCGTCATGGCCTACACCATCCCGGTGATCATCATCGGCGGATGCTGGTTTGCCTGGCGGCATCAGGAAAACGACGAATACATTGATTATTTTGCCGTTTCCCTTCGCCTCATCGGTGCGTTAGCCCTGATCCTGACCTCCTGTGGTCTGGCGGCGATTAACGCCGATGATATCTGGTACTTCGCCTCCGGCGGGGTGATCGGCAGCCTGCTGAGCACCACGCTGCAACCCCTGCTGCACAGCAGCGGCGGCACCATCGCCCTGTTGTGTATCTGGGCGGCCGGGCTGACGCTGTTCACCGGCTGGTCGTGGGTCAGCATTGCGGAAAAGCTGGGCGGCGGCATCCTGTCCGTTCTCACCTTTGCCAGCAACCGTACCCGTCGGGATGATACCTGGGTCGATGAAGGCGAATACGAAGACGACGAGGAAGAGTACGACGACGAAGAGGCGGCCAGGCCGCAGGAATCGCGTCGCGCCCGTATCTTACGCAGCGCGCTGGCGCGGCGTAAGCGTCTGGCCGAGAAGTTTACCAACCCTATGGGGCGTAAAACCGACGCTGCGCTTTTCTCCGGCAAACGGATGGATGACGGCGAAGAGGTGGTGCAATACAGCGCCAGCGGGGCCCCTGTTGCCGCCGACGATGTACTGTTTTCCGGCGCCAGCGCCGCGCGTCCCGCAGAGGATGATGTGCTGTTCTCCGGCGCCAGCGCCGTGCGCCCGGGCGATTTCGACCCTTACGATCCGTTGTTGAATGGCCACAGTATCGCTGAGCCGGTAAGCGCAGCGGCGGCGGCTACTGCCGCGCCGCAGGCGTGGGCAGAATCACCGGTGGGCCATCACGGCGCTGCGCCAGCTTATCAGCCGGAAGCCAGCTATCCGCCGCAGCAGGCCTATCAGCCTGAACCCGCTCCGTTCCAGCAGGCTGCTTATCAGCCGCCAGCGGGGCAAACCGCACCGCAGGCGTATCAGCCTGAGCCAGCGCCGTATCAACAGCCGGTTTACGATCCGCGATGCCGGTCAACCTGCGCCGCAGGCCTATCAGCCTGAGCCAGCGCCGTATCAGCAGCCGGCTTACGATCCCTATGCCGGTCAGCCTGCGCCTCAGACCTATCAGCAGCCGGCTTACGATCCGAATGCCGGTCAGCCCGCGCCGCAGACCTACCAGCAGCCGGCTTACGACCCGCATGCCGGCCAGCCCGCGCCGCAGCCGTATCAGCCGGAGCCAGCGGCGTATCAGCCGCAAAGCGCGCCAGTTCCCCCACCGGAGCCAGAGCCCGAGGTTGTGCAGGAGGAAGTGAAACGTCCGCCGCTCTATTATTTCGAGGAAGTGGAAGAGAAGCGGGCGCGCGAACGCGAGCTGTTGGCCTCCTGGTATCAGCCAATTCCTGAGCCGGAAAGTCCGATTGCCACTAAACCGCTGACGCCGCCGACCACTGCGTCCAAACCGCCAGTGGAGACAACCGTAGTCTCTGCGGTAGCGGCTGGGGTGCATCAGGCTACCGCCGCCAGCGGCGGCGCGGCGGCAGCAACCTCGTCCACTGCCGCATCCGCTGCGGCTACGCCATTGTTCAGCCCGGCGTCCAGCGGCCCACGGGTTCAGGTGAAAGAGGGCATCGGTCCAAAACTACCGCGGCCTAATCGCGTGCGTGTTCCTACGCGTCGGGAACTGGCCTCCTACGGCATCAAGCTACCGTCGCAGCGGGAGGCGGAACAGCGCGCGCGGCAGGCGGAGCGCGATCCGCATTATGATGATGAGCTGCTCTCGGATGAGGAAGCGGATGCTATGGAGCAGGATGAACTGGCTCGCCAGTTCGCCGCCACCCAGCAGCAGCGCTACGGTCATCGCTGGGAAGACGATAAGGCGACTGATGACGATGAGGCCGACGCCGCGGCGGAAGCGGAGCTGGCGCGTCAGTTTGCCGCTACCCAGCAGCAGCGGTACGCTACCGAGCAGCCGCCGGGCGCCAACCCGTTCTCGCCGGCAGATTATGAATTCTCGCCGATGAAAACGTTGGTCAATGACGGCCCGAGCGAACCGCTGTTTACGCCGACGCCGGAAGTCCAGCCGCAGCAGCCGGCCCAGCGCTATCAACAACCGGCGGCCGCTCCGCAGCAGAGTTATCAGCCTGCGCAGCATCAGCCGATACACCATCAGCCTGTGCCGCCGCAGCCGCAGTCCTATCCGACTGCGTCGCAGCCCGTACAGCCGCAACAACCGGTTGCCCCTCAGGGGCATCAGCCTGCCGCCCCTGAGCCGCAGGAGAGCCTGATCCACCCGCTGCTGATGCGCAATGGCGATAGTCGACCGCTGCAAAAGCCGACCACGCCACTGCCGTCGCTGGATCTGCTTACCCCGCCGCCGAGTGAAGTCGAGCCGGTGGATACCTTTGCTCTCGAGCAGATGGCACGCCTGGTGGAAGCGCGACTCGCCGATTTCCGCATTAAAGCGGATGTGGTGAACTACTCACCGGGGCCGGTGATCACCCGCTTCGAACTGAATCTGGCGCCTGGCGTTAAGGCCGCACGGATCTCTAACCTGTCACGGGACCTGGCGCGATCGCTGTCAACGGTCGCCGTGCGCGTGGTGGAGGTGATCCCGGGCAAACCGTATGTCGGGCTTGAGCTGCCGAATAAAAAACGCCAGACCGTCTACCTGCGTGAAGTGCTCGACAACGCCAAGTTCCGTGATAACCCATCTCCGCTCACCGTGGTGCTGGGTAAAGACATCGCTGGCGATCCGGTAGTAGCCGATCTGGCGAAAATGCCGCATCTGCTGGTGGCCGGTACCACCGGTTCCGGTAAGTCTGTTGGCGTCAACGCCATGATCCTCAGCATGCTCTACAAGGCGCAGCCGGAAGATGTGCGTTTCATTATGATCGACCCGAAAATGCTCGAGCTGTCGGTCTACGAAGGAATTCCGCACCTGCTGACGGAAGTGGTCACCGACATGAAAGACGCCGCCAATGCGCTGCGCTGGAGCGTCAATGAGATGGAGCGCCGCTACAAGCTGATGTCGGCGCTGGGCGTGCGTAACCTGGCGGGCTACAACGAGAAGATCGCCGAAGCCGCGCGCATGGGACGTCCGATCCCGGATCCGTACTGGAAGCCTGGCGACAGCATGGACGCCGTACATCCGGTGCTGGAAAAACTGCCGTACATCGTGGTGCTGGTGGATGAATTCGCCGATCTGATGATGACTGTCGGCAAAAAGGTGGAAGAGCTGATCGCTCGCCTGGCGCAGAAAGCGCGCGCGGCGGGGATCCACCTGGTGCTGGCGACACAGCGTCCGTCGGTAGATGTTATTACCGGCCTGATTAAGGCCAACATCCCGACGCGCATCGCCTTTACCGTGTCGAGTAAAATTGACTCACGTACCATTCTCGATCAGGGCGGCGCGGAATCGCTGCTGGGTATGGGGGATATGCTTTACTCCGGGCCGAACTCTACCACGCCGGTGCGCGTCCACGGGGCGTTTGTGCGCGACCAGGAAGTCCACGCCGTGGTTCAGGACTGGAAAGCCCGCGGTCGCCCGCAATATGTGGATGGCATTACCTCCGACAGCGAAAGCGAAGGCGGCGGTGGCGGCTTCGACGGCGGGGAAGAGCTGGATCCGTTGTTCGATCAGGCAGTCAACTTTGTGACCGAGAAGCGCAAAGCGTCGATTTCCGGGGTTCAGCGTCAGTTCCGCATCGGCTATAACCGTGCCGCGCGTATTATCGAACAGATGGAAGCGCAGGGTATCGTCAGCGAGCAGGGCCATAACGGTAACCGCGAAGTGCTGGCGCCGCCGCCCTTTGAATGAGTGCAAAGTTGGGTAAATAAGCGCAAAATCAGCCAATTCTTCTGTCCCGCCGCCGCCGGCGGTCCTACAGTAGGGGCAGAAGAGGCTCCCGCGTCGGGAGTGACGCACATTAAGGAAGAACAATGAAAAAACTCGCAATCACCTGTGCATTACTGTCTGGTATGGTCGTCAGCCAGGTCTGGGCAGATGCGGCCAGCGACTTAAAAAGCCGTCTTGATAAAGTGAGCAGCTTCCATGCCAGCTTCACGCAAAAAGTCACCGACGGTAGCGGTAACGCCGTGCAGGACGGGCAGGGAGACCTGTGGGTGAAACGCCCGAACCTGTTTAACTGGCATATGACCCAGCCGGATGAGAGCGTCCTCGTTTCGGATGGTAAAACGCTGTGGTTCTATAACCCGTTCGTCGAGCAGGCCACGGCGACCTGGCTGAAAGACGCCACCAGCAACACGCCGTTTATGCTGATTGCCCGCAACCAGTCCAGCGACTGGCAGCAATATAATATCAAGCAAAATGGCGATGATTTTGTGCTGACGCCAAAAAGCGGCAGCGGCAACCTCAAGCAGTTCACGATCAACGTCGGTCGGGACGGCACTATCCATCAGTTCAGCGCCGTCGAGCAGGATGATCAGCGCAGCAGCTATCAGCTGAAATCGCAGCAGAACGGCGCCGTCGACGCAGCTAAGTTCACCTTTACGCCGCCGAAAGGGGTGACGGTGGACGATCAACGTAAGTAGAGGCGAAAGTGAGCAATCTGTCGCTCGATTTTTCCGACAACTCGTTTCAACCTCTGGCCGCTCGCATGCGGCCAGAAAATTTAGCGCAGTATATTGGCCAGCAGCACCTGCTGGCGCCGGGTAAACCCCTGCCGCGGGCCATTGAGGCCGGGCACCTGCATTCGATGATCCTCTGGGGGCCGCCGGGTACCGGCAAGACCACTCTGGCGGAAGTGATTGCCCGCTACGCCAGCGCCGATGTCGAACGGATCTCAGCGGTAACCTCCGGGGTGAAAGAGATTCGCGAGGCTATTGAGCGCGCGCGGCAAAATCGCAACGCCGGCCGGCGAACCATCCTGTTTGTTGACGAAGTGCATCGCTTTAATAAAAGCCAGCAGGATGCCTTTCTGCCGCATATTGAAGACGGCACCATTACTTTTATTGGCGCGACCACCGAAAACCCCTCCTTTGAGCTTAACTCGGCGCTGCTCTCCCGCGCTCGCGTCTACTTACTGAAATCGCTCACCACCGACGATATCGAGCGGGTGCTTGACCAGGCGATGAACGACAAAACCCGCGGCTACGGCGGCCAGGATATCGTTTTGCCGGATGAGACCCGCAGGGCCATTGCCGAGCTAGTGAATGGCGACGCGCGGCGAGCGCTGAATACCCTGGAAATGATGGCCGATATGGCCGAAAGCGATGACTCGGGCAAGCGGGTGCTGAAGGCGGAACTGCTGACCGAGATCGCTGGCGAGCGCAGCGCGCGCTTTGATAACAAAGGCGACCGGTTCTACGATTTGATTTCCGCCTTGCATAAGTCGGTGCGCGGTAGCGCGCCGGATGCGGCACTTTACTGGTACGCGCGGATCATCACCGCCGGCGGCGATCCGCTGTATGTTGCCCGCCGCTGTCTGGCGATTGCCTCGGAAGATGTCGGCAACGCCGACCCGCGGGCGATGCAGGTCGCCATTTCGGCGTGGGACTGCTTTACCCGCGTCGGGCCGGCGGAAGGCGAACGGGCGATTGCCCAGGCCATCGTCTATCTGGCCTGCGCGCCGAAAAGCAACGCGGTGTACACCGCCTTCAAAGCGGCGCTGGCCGACGCGCGGGATCGTCCTGACTACGACGTTCCGGTGCATCTGCGCAATGCGCCGACGAAGCTGATGAAAGAGATGGGCTACGGCCAGGAGTATCGTTACGCTCATGACGAACCCAACGCCTATGCCGCCGGCGAGCAGTATTTCCCGCAGGAAATGGCGCAAACGCGCTATTATCACCCGACAAACCGGGGGCTTGAGGGTAAAATTGGCGAAAAGCTCGCCTGGCTCGCTGAACAGGATCAAAATAGCCCGATAAAACGCTACCGCTAATTGAGGCGTTGCGGTAAGGTTATTACACTATTTCCGTGGTCGTAGTCTGCGGCCACTTTTCTTTTTTAATTCGATAAGCACAGGATAAGCATGCTCGATCCCAATCTGCTGCGTACCGAGCCAGACGCAGTCGCAGAAAAACTGGCACGCCGGGGCTTTAAGCTGGATGTAGATAAACTTCGCGCGCTTGAAGAGCGTCGTAAAGTTCTGCAGGTGCAAACGGAAAACCTGCAGGCGGAGCGTAACTCCCGATCGAAATCCATTGGCCAGGCGAAAGCGCGCGGGGAAGACATCGAGCCATTACGCCTGGAAGTTAACAAGCTTGGCGAACAACTGGATGCTGCAAAATCCGAGCTGGAAACGCTGCTGGCGGAAATTCGCGATATCGCGCTGGCGATCCCGAATATTCCTCATGATGATGTGCCGGTTGGTCGCGACGAAAACGACAACGTTGAAGTTAGCCGCTGGGGTACGCCGCGTCAGTTCGATTTCGAGGTGCGCGATCATGTGACGCTGGGTGAAATGCACGGGGGGCTGGATTTTGCCGCCGCCGTTAAGCTCACCGGCTCGCGCTTCGTGGTGATGAAAGGGCAGCTGGCCCGTCTGCACCGCGCCCTGGCGCAGTTCATGCTGGATCTGCACACCGAACAGCATGGCTACAGCGAAAACTATGTCCCGTACCTGGTAAACCAGGACACCCTGTATGGCACTGGCCAGCTGCCGAAATTCGCCGGCGACCTGTTCCATACCCGTCCGCTGGAAGAAGAGGCTGACAGCAGCAACTACGCGCTGATCCCGACGGCGGAAGTGCCGCTGACCAACCTGGTGCGCGATGAAATCATCGATGAAGACGACCTACCGATCAAAATGACCGCCCATACGCCGTGCTTCCGCTCTGAAGCCGGTTCCTATGGCCGCGACACCCGCGGTCTGATCCGTATGCACCAGTTCGATAAAGTTGAAATGGTGCAGATCGTCCGCCCGGAAGACTCTATGGCCGCGCTGGAAGAGATGACCGGTCACGCCGAGAAAGTGCTGCAGCTGCTGGGCCTGCCGTACCGTAAGGTCGCGTTGTGCACCGGCGATATGGGCTTCAGCGCCTGCAAAACCTATGACCTCGAAGTATGGGTTCCGGCGCAAAACACTTATCGTGAGATCTCCTCCTGCTCCAACGTCTGGGATTTCCAGGCGCGTCGTATGCAGGCTCGCTGCCGCAGCAAGTCCGATAAGAAGACCCGTCTCGTTCATACCCTGAATGGTTCTGGCCTGGCAGTAGGTCGTACCCTGGTGGCGCTGATGGAAAACTATCAGCAGGCTGATGGCCGTATCGAGATCCCGGAAGTGCTGCGCCCGTATATGCGCGGCCTCGAATATATCGGCTAAACTTCTCACTCCTTCTTTTAAAAGCGCCTGCGGGCGCTTTTTTTACGCCCTTATTGATACCGGGCAATAATCCTTTTCGCGAATACAGTGATACTCCCTTTGGATTAAACCAGCATAAAAAACCAATAATATCGCAAAGCATTATATATATGTCTATATAACGCTTGTCAGTTTATTGTGAGCAACCAAAGCGAGTATCCATGAAAATTAAAGCCCCTGATGCTTTACTGGCTGCTGAGGTAAGCCGCCGTGGTCTGATGAAAACCACGGCAATAGGCGGCCTGGCGCTGGCCAGCAACGCACTAACGTTACCCTTTACCCGACTGTCGCATGCTGCCGATACGCCGGCGCCCGCCAGTGAGAAGGTGGTCTGGAGCGCCTGCACCGTCAACTGCGGTAGCCGTTGCCCGCTGCGCATGCACGTGGTGGATGGCGCGATTAAATACGTCGAAACCGATAATACCGGTGATGATAACTATGACGGTTTGCACCAGGTCCGCGCCTGCCTGCGTGGGCGTTCAATGCGCCGCCGGGTCTATAATCCGGACCGTCTGAAGTACCCGATGAAGCGCGTTGGTAAACGCGGTGAGGGCAAGTTCGAGCAAATCAGCTGGGAAGAGGCGTTGGATACCATCGCCAGCAATATGCAGCGGCTGATTAAAGAGTACGGCAACGAATCCATCTATCTGAACT
This sequence comes from Klebsiella sp. 28, assembly GCF_018223905.1. Lineage (NCBI taxonomy): Bacteria > Pseudomonadati > Pseudomonadota > Gammaproteobacteria > Enterobacterales > Enterobacteriaceae > Klebsiella > Klebsiella sp. 28. The sequence continues at coordinate 2,394 of NZ_JAGRQY010000011.1, read as the reverse complement.
ACGGCACCGGCACGCTCGGCGGGACGCTGACCCGCTCCTGGCCGCCGGGGAAAACGCTGATTGCCCGTCTGATGAACTGCTGCGGTGGCTATCTCAACCATTATGGCGACTATTCATCAGCGCAGATTGCTGCCGGTCTGAATTACACCTACGGCGGCTGGGCGGACGGCAACAGCCCATCGGATATTGAAAACAGTCAGCTGGTGGTGCTGTTCGGCAATAACCCCGGCGAAACGCGGATGAGCGGCGGCGGGGTGACGTACTACCTTGAACAGGCGCGGCAGAAATCCAATGCCCGGATGATAATCATCGATCCGCGCTATACCGACACCGGCGCCGGGCGTGAAGATGAATGGATCCCGATTCGTCCTGGGACCGATGCGGCACTGGTTTCGGGCCTCGCGTGGGTGATGATCACCGAGAATCTGGTCGACCAGCCTTTCCTCGATAAATACTGCGTGGGATACGACGAGAAAACGCTGCCCGCCGGTGCGCCAGCCAATGGTCATTACAAAGCTTACATTCTTGGCCAGGGCACTGACGGTATCGCCAAAACGCCGGAGTGGGCCTCGACAATTACCGGTATTCCGCGCGAACGCATTGTTAAACTGGCGCGCGAAATTGCCACCGCCAAACCGGCCTATATTAGCCAGGGCTGGGGTCCGCAGCGTCACGCCAACGGTGAGATCGCCACCCGCGCCATCTCAATGCTCGCCATTCTGACGGGTAACGTCGGGATCAACGGCGGCAATAGCGGGGCGCGCGAGGGCTCGTATAGTCTGCCTTTTGAGCGTATGCCGACGCTGGAGAATCCGGTTGAGACCAGTATCTCGATGTTTATGTGGACCGATGCGATTGAGCGCGGCCCGGAAATGACCGCTCTGCGCGACGGCGTACGCGGTAAAGATAAGCTCGACGTGCCGATCAAAATGATCTGGAACTATGCGGGCAACTGTCTGATTAACCAGCATTCTGAGATCAACCGGACCCACGAAATCCTGCAGGACGACAAGAAATGCGAGATGATTGTGGTCATTGACTGCCATATGACCTCCTCGGCGAAATACGCTGATATTCTGCTGCCGGACTGTACCGCCTCCGAGCAGATGGATTTCGCGCTGGATGCCTCCTGCGGCAACATGTCCTACGTTATCTTTGCCGATCAGGCCATCAAGCCGCGCTTTGAATGCAAAACCATCTATGAGATGACCAGCGAACTGGCAAAGCGTCTGGGCGTCGAAGAGCAGTTTACCGAGGGCCGTACCCAGGAAGGCTGGATGCGCTATCTGTATGAGCAGTCGCGCAAAGCGATTCCCGACCTGCCGGATTTCGACACCTTCCGTCAGCAGGGCATCTATAAGCAGCGCGATCCGCAAGGTCATCATGTGGCCTACAAAGCCTTCCGTGAGGATCCGCAGGCTAATCCGCTGACCACGCCTTCGGGCAAGATCGAAATTTACTCGCAGGATCTGGCGAAAATCGCGGCCACCTGGGAGCTGCCGGAAGGGGATGTTATCGATCCGCTGCCGATCTACACCCCGGGTTTCGAAAACTACAACGATCCGCTGACAGCGAAATACCCGCTACAGCTCACCGGCTTCCACTATAAATCTCGCGTCCACTCGACCTACGGCAACGTCGATGTGCTGAAGGCCGCTTGTCGGCAGGAGATGTGGATTAACCCGATCGATGCCCGCAAGCGCGGCATTGCCAACGGCGATCGTATTCGCATCTTCAACGATCGGGGTGAAGTGCATATCGAAGCGAAGGTGACGCCGCGCATGATGCCGGGCGTCGTCGCGCTGGGGGAAGGGGCCTGGTACAACCCGGACGCCTCGCGTGTGGATCAGGCGGGCAGCATCAACGTGCTGACCACCCAGCGTCCGTCGCCGCTGGCGAAGGGAAACCCGTCGCATACCAACCTCGTTCAGGTTGAGAAGCTGTAAGGAGTAACCGATGACAACTCAGTATGGATTTTTTATTGATTCCGCCCGTTGCACCGGTTGCAAAACCTGCGAACTGGCCTGTAAGGACTACAAGAACCTGACCCCGGAGGTCAGCTTCCGCCGCATCTATGAATATGCCGGCGGCGACTGGCAGGAGGACAACGGCGTCTGGCAGCAGAACGTGTTTGCCTATTACCTCTCCATCGCCTGTAACCACTGTGAAGATCCGGCCTGCACCAAGGTCTGTCCGAGCGGCGCGATGCATAAGCGCGAAGACGGTTTTGTGGTGGTCAACGAAGAGGTATGCATTGGCTGCCGCTACTGCCATATGGCCTGCCCGTACGGCGCCCCACAGTACAACGCCGACAAAGGCCATATGACCAAGTGCGATGGCTGTCACGAGCGCGTCGCCGAGGGGAAAAAGCCGATCTGCGTCGAGTCCTGCCCG
>NZ_JAGRQY010000109.1:0-24464 GCF_018223905.1 Klebsiella sp. 28 | reverse complement strand
ATCAGCACACAATAGCCCATTATACGCGCGTATAATGGGCTATTGTGTGCTGATTATCGTAACACAGTTGCACATTGATTTACACATGAATCTAAATATTGTTATGTTATATTTATGCGATTATGTTATGATAATAATGCCGAGAGATTGCGCTTTGATTGTGTGATGTTTCTCAGTTTGTGTTATGATGATTAAGGGCGAGAACAGGAGGTAGGCCATGCGTAAGGTGAAGATTGGTGAGCTAATCAATTCGCTTGTGAACGAGGTTGAGGCAATCGACGCCTCAGATCGCCCACAAGGCGAAAAAACAAAGAAAATTAAAGCCGCAGCTATAAAATATAAGAATGCATTATTTAATGATAAAAGAAAGTTTCGCGGAAAAAGCTTAGAAAAAAGGATTTCGGCTAATACTTTCAATGCCTATATGAGCCGGGCAAGGAAAAGATTTGATGATAAATTACATCATAATTTTGAAAAAAACGTAATAAAATTATCCGAGAAGTATCCCTTATACAATGAGGAATTATCCTCATGGCTTTCTATGCCTGCGGCATCAATTCGACAAAATATGTCAGCTCTGCAAGCCAAGCTAAAAGAAATAATGCCATTAGCAGAAGATTTATCAAATATAAAAATCGGTGCGAAAAACAGCGATGCAAAATTAGCCAAACTTGCCAATAAATATCCAGAATGGCAATTTGCTATTAGTGATTTAAGCAGTGATGATTGGAAGGGTAAGCGAGATTATCTTTATAAACTCTTCCAGCAAGGCTCTTCGCTTCTGGAAGATTTAAACAATCTGAAAGTAAACCATGAGGTCCTCTATCACTTGCAGCTTAGCTCTGCAGAGCGAACCTCCATCCAGCAGCGCTGGGCCAACATACTCAGCGAGAAAAAGCGCAACGTGGTTGTGATTGACTATCCGCGCTATATGCAGGCTATCTACGATATAATCAATAAACCTATATCTTCGTTTGATTTAACCACCCGTCGTGGTATGGCCCCTCTAGCGTTCGCGCTTGCGGCGCTATCTGGTCGACGAATGATTGAAATCATGCTTCAGGGTGAATTTTCCGTCGCAGGTAAATATACAGTAACATTCTTAGGACAAGCTAAAAAACGCTCAGAAGATAAAGGTGTATCAAGAAAAATATATACTCTTTGCGACGCTGATTTATTTGTCAGTCTGGTTAACCAACTTCGCTCCTGCCCTGCTGCTGCGGATTTTGATGAAGTGGTTAAAGGGTATGGGGAAAATGATACCCGCTCTGAAAATGGTCGTATTAACGCTATTCTAGCGACAGCGTTTAATCCGTGGGTAAAAACTTTCTTAGGCGATGACCGCCGCGTTTATAAAGATAGCCGCGCTATTTACGCCCGCATTGCCTATGAAATGTTTTTCCGCGTTGATCCACGGTGGAAGAATGTCGATGAGGACGTTTTCTTCATGGAGATCCTCGGTCATGACGATGAAAACACCCAGCTGCACTATAAGCAGTTTAAATTGGCAAACTTCTCCAGAACCTGGCGCCCACATGTTGGCGAGGAAAATACCCGGCTGGCAGCGCTACAAAAGCTGGATAGCATGATGCCAGATTTCGCCAGGGGCGACGCAGGGGTTCGTATTCATGAGACCGTGAAGCAGCTGGTGGAGCAGGACCCATCAATAAAAATTACCAACAGCACCCTGCGACCGTTTAATTTCAGTACCAGGCTGATACCTCGCTATCTGGAATTTGCTGCGGATGCCTTGGGTCAGTTCGTCGGAGAAAATGGCCAATGGCAGCTGAAGGATGAGGCTCCAGCGATAATCCTGCCTGATGAGGAAGTTCTTGAACCAATGGGTGACGCCGATCTCGATGACGAAACCCAAAACGATGAAACGCTGGACGACGATGAGATCGAGGTAGATGAAAGTGAAGCCGTAGAGCCGGAGGAACCGGATGAACCGGAAGACGACGAAGAGGCTGAGAAGGCAGAGAAGCATCCTGCGAAGCCAAACTTTAAAGCGCCGAGGGATAATGGTGATGGCACCTTCAAGGTGGAGTTTGAGTTCGATGGCCGCCATTATGCATGGTCCGGTGCCGCCGGCAATCGGATAGAGGCAATGCAATTCGCCTGGCATGCCTACTTCGAATAACAAAAAGGCCACAGGTTATCGCCTGTGGCCTTTTTAATTTCCAGCTCTACAACATCAGCTCTCCCTGGCGGCCAGCTGCGCTGACAGAGAGGAGGAACAGTTACGGGCTTCTTGTACCAGCTCACGGGCTAACTGGAGCAACTCCGCCGCCTCCTGCATATACAGCGAGGCCTCATAGCTAGATATCGTCCGGTGGGCTGAGGAAACCAACGCTTCTATCTGCGCCAGGCGCTCCTCAATCGACTCAAGCAGGCCTTGGATGTTTAGCTGTACCTGACTCACGCGATCACCTCGCTAACCCGGATACGGGCTGACAGAACGAGAATAAAACGGCTGGCGAACTGCCGGCGGGCTTCACGCTCGGATGAGGCGATGGTGGACAGATGATGAATATGGGATTTTTTATCGGTACGGCAGATCGCCGCGAACTTGAATTTGAACATGGTATGCACTCGTGTTTGGTTAAACAGTGCTACCACCAGAGGTTCCAATCTCTATATGGTGGCAGCCCAGACGGGGTTGGAACTACCGGTACCAAACGAAACCGGCCAGTCTTTCGACTGCCCCGCCTGAGCCGCCATAAATTGGGCATGCGCAGGTATTACACACAAAAAAACACGCTGGCGCGTGCTGTGCGTCGTCTGGTTATTCGGGGTTCCAATCCCGGCTGCAGATTTTGCTGCAGCGGGCTAACTTTACCGCCAAAACGCAACGCACGTCAATAAATTACATAGAGATTTTACCCCGTGACCAGTCACGGCGACAGGAGTTTTTACAGCTAACTTGACCAACTGATCACAACCTGATCAGTCGGTTTTAGGAAGGGATGGCAAAACACGGCGATGACCCATCTTTATGTAATTATATTTTAACATAATTTAGGATTATTGCTGGCTTGACTTACCGGAGGGTTAGGGCTACCTTTGAGTGGCTGTATATTTATACAGCTAATTTAAAACTCACAAGGAGATTAACATGCCTGAAGAAACATTGACTGTCGTAGGTGGTGGTAATAACAGCTGTAATGTTAGCTGGGGTGGTGGCAATGGTAACAACGGTGGTGCTGGCTATTCTGGTAAATACGGTGGTACTAGCTATGAAGGTGCAACTAGTATGTTGAAGTTGAATGACCGTGTTTTAATTCAGCTTTATCTTTGCAATCCGCTAAACCCAGATTATATTGGAGCACCTTGGGGCAGTGATAAAGATGCTGAATCAATTATCAGAGCTAACAGAGATAAACCAGGAAAATTCAAGGCTAATATTCAGAACTGGAAAACAAGCGGTACAGGTTCTTTAGGTAGCCCTGTGGTTGGGAAATCTTATAGCTCAGGTGATGTAGATACTTATTCGGTTAGCTTCGGAAAAGAAAAATACAACGTCCTGTATAACCGTAAAAAAGACTCTTTTACTACAGCTTATGTCGATGGCGGCGCAAATAAACCTGAGCATAGCATGAAGGATCAGGCTATTGCCGTTGTTAAACTTTACCTTCTCAACGAAAGTCAGGCATCTGTAATCGATACTACATCGGGAATTATTACTGACTCTGGTAAAACTCTTAGCGGGAAATTAGGTGATAAATACAACACTCTGGCGAGAGAAGCTGCTGACAATATAAAAAACTTCCAGGGTAAGAAACTCCGCAGTTTTAATGATGCTATGGCATCTATTAATGAACTAGCTAACAATCCAAAGATGAAGTTAAGTCAGGCGGATAAAACAGTCGTTTCTAATGCCCTCAAACAAATGGATTTGTCAGCACTAGCTGACCGATTCAAAGGGTTAGAGAAAGCCTTTACTTGGGGTGATCGACTTCTTAAAGCCGAGAAAATCAGAGACGGTGTTGTTACTGGTGTTACCACAGGGGACTGGCAAAAGCTGGCGTTTGAGGTTGAAGCTATGTACCTCAGTGGTGTTGCTGGCGCCGTAGCGTTAGGGATTACTACTGCCATGATTAGCACAGTCGCAGTCGCTTTGTCACTTCCATCTGTAGCTGTCTCTGCGCTTACTGTTGTGGCCGTCATTGGCATCTCTATTCTCACATCTTATATCGATGCTGATAAGGCCAAAGCACTGAATAATGCAGTGCTTGGCTTATTTAAATAATACTTATGTTTAGTGTAAAGCGGAGGTTATCTCCGCTTTTGAAAAAAAGGCAGACCTTTTAAAAGATATAAATAAATCAAAAGCAACCAAATAAAAAAATAATTAGTCAGAAATAAAAGAATGTAGTAAATTAAAAGAAAGCACTCATTGCCAGCAATAATTCTTTTAATGCGATACATACTATCAGACATATTTTCCACACCTACATATGTTAAATAGTATGCTCCTGCCGTTAAAAGGAGTACACCAGGCAGAAGTTTAAGCCATCGCTTCAAATCGAGTTTGATGGTTTTTATATCAAACTTGTTCCAGCAAATTATATACATTAATATGACGAAAATTGGTGCGGTTTTAGTATATGCAGAAGCTATAGTGCTCACGGCTAAATATTGTTCTGAAAAATCCCTTTGATATCCATTTGCAATATCAAAAAGGTATGAAATGATGTGTGAGCTTTCATTGCTGAAATGAATAAAAAATATTATTATTATTGGGGTTATCCCTAATAGCAATGAAATTAATGAATATTTGAACAGCCCCTTCCCTTCCATATTATATCCCACCATTATCATGTTAATGATACGTAATCATAACCGACAAATAGAAAATGATAAAGGTTCTCAATACCGACAAGCTAACCGGCCCGAGTCTAATCGCTCCGAGCCGGACATCGATTATTCTACTTCAACCCGGTTATCCGGCTGAATAATGCAGCTGTTTTTGACGTAGTTGCAAACCCGACACGGCCACGGATAAGCCACTGGAACGGGATAGTCAACGAATACAGCGGCACGAACCACAGGCGGTTAAGACGCTGCCAGAACGTCGCGTCACGGCTTGCCATCCATTTGGTATTGTCGACCACCTGGTAATCATATTGCTCTGGCATTTTGGCTGATTCGGCGTAGTCATCCCCTTCACCGCAAAGAAAATTACATATCTCTTTCCAGTTTTCGAAACCCTGCTCTTTTAACTTACGCTCAAGCTCATGCCGAAACAAAACCGGCACCCATCCCTTGCGGTAAATCATAATGGTTTCCCCTCTAATGCTGACAATTCCATGCGATCAAGTATTCGCAGCAGGTAACGCGCATCCTCAGCATCAGCAAGGCCAGCTTCATTGATGGTGACTTGTACCAGGCGATCACGCAGATGGTTGAATACCTCATGAACGAACGGTTCCGGGCTGTTGTGCAATGCCAGCTGCGCGACCTGAAAGCGATGCTGCGCCAGCATGCTTTCAATATGCGCCGCATGGCTTTTTAAAACGGAGGTCATCTGATCCGCCTGCTGTTCCAGAAGTGCATCGATATCTTTAGCCATAGAACGCCTCCTGCGCGTCGTAGCCGCCCGTAACCGTGCCGGTGATGTATTCACGCAGCCGGCGCAGTTCGTTGCTGGAGAGGCGGTCCATGAACTCTGTGAGGTACAGGGACGCGAAGGTCATCGCTATGCTGGCTGGCGACCAGGAGGTCATTGTGGCCAGCTCATCATCAGACAGCGCGGTCATCGCCCAGGCCTCCGGCACCGGCACCGGCAGTTCGGCCAGCGCCTCAGTTATTACTGAATGAGGGGCGTCCAAATCCTGCCCGTTTGTGGATCGCGTTTTATGATCCATATATATATTGAGATCTAAACCGTGATCCACTTCGGTGGTGGCTTTCTCGGCTTTACGCAACTGCAGAGACAGGCCGTCGTCTTTACGGTTCTCCAGAATTTCCATCATGAACGCCGCCGACTGCTGATCCACAAACCGTATGGTCGGGCGCTTGTCTCCGTCCCTGGCGCGGCGCTTGTCGGTTTTCAGGCCGAGCGACTCGCAGATGGTTTTAAACAGCGCCTCGGGGACCTTCGGCTTGCCTTTGGGCGTCATAAAGCCACCAATGCGCAGGACGTTGTTTAACAGGTCTCGCCGTTCGGCGGTCATGAGTTTATCCCTGGCGTATGCCAGGCGCGCCTGGGTGGCTTCTCCGGTCATGGTTTCCGGGTCGATGCCGCAGTCAATGAAGTACTGGCGTAGCACCGTAGATTTGAGGCCGTAGAAGCCGCGCATACCGACCTCGACCGCGGGTGTCGATTTGACTTTGTACTCGGTGATGCCAGGGTGTTTCGCCTGGAATGCTTCATCAGCCTGCTCGCGGGTCATCGCGGTGGCGGTAAAGTATTGCCATTGGCCCGCCTGCCTGAAAGCGTAGGTGAAGTTGATCGCGGATTCCTCGCGGTCGAAACGCCGCGCGGTGATCTCATCGAGCAGCATGGTTTCATAACGGCGAACCTTATCGCGGGCGCCATCGAAGTAGAATTTCAGGTTGTCCTCGTTGACCGGCAGTTTCAGCTCATGCTCGATGTCCCAGCGGACCAGCTTCGCCTGCTCTTCCAGGGTCAGGGCGCGTTTCTTCAGAATGGCTTCCCGTTCAGATTCGTTCGGCGTTTCGATATTCAGGTGGAGATCCAGCGTTTGTTCCCAGACAATTTCGCGGGCTTCCTTGCGCAGCTCCTTGCCGACGCAGTTCGCCAGCTCGTCGGATGCCAGGGGGGCAACCTTGTAGCCGTCGCTGTGCATTATGCAGATCATATTGCTGGCGTAGTCATTACGCGCGGAGGCCTCAATCGCTGCTGCCTTGATTTTCATCCGGGTAAAATCGGTGTTGGCCACCCCCATAGAAATGCGGTCGCCGTCGAAAACAACGTCGGTTAGTTCGCCGTTCATGCCGGCAGTGGCCAGCAATGCTTGGACAAACGCACGCTCAATTTTTTGCGGATCGGTTTCGCGTCGTGCGCGAACCTTGTCAAAGCCAATGATGAACTCTTTGGCTGTGCGGTCGCGGCGCAGCATCTGGATCGCATCGCTGGGGACCACTTCGCCGCAGAACATGCCGAAATGGCGGTCGAAATGCTTTTGCTCGATGGAGACGCCGGAGGATATCGACGGGCTGTAAATCAGGCCGTCGTACTTCTTCACCATCTTCTTCGGTTTATTGGTGAATTCTTCAACCTCGGGTTCCGGCTTGCTCTTCTGGTTTACGCAGAGGAATTTTTTCTCCGGGTAGCGCTGGCGCAGCGTGGCGGTAACGTCTTCGGCAAACGTTGAGCTATCGGTCGCCAGCATGATTTTTTCACCGAGTTCCACCGCTTTAATCACCTCGGTCATAATGCGATCTTTCTCGGTGTAGAATACGCGGATAGGTTCGCCCGTTTCGCGGTTGCGAACGTCGACCGGCAGCTCGATGACGTGAATCTGTAACCATGCCGGCAGGCCCATTTCTTCGCGGCGCTTCATCGCCAGTTCTGCCAGGTCGACCAGCAGATCGTTAGCATCGGCGTCTACCATGATGGGGTGCAATTCAGTTCTGGCCAGCGCGTCGATCAGCGTATTGAAAACGGCGACCGGGTTCTCCATTGCGCGGCCAGAAAGAATGGCGCGAAGTCCCTGCGTTGCCTCATCAAAGCCGAAATAGTCATGCTGGCGCATCAGCGGCTGCCAGCAGCCTTTGACGATGGAGTTGATGCAAATGGTCAGCTTATTCGCGTATGGCGCCATTTCCTGATAGCCGGGGTCCTGGTAATGCAGAATATCGGCCTTGGTCCCTTTCTGCTCTGTCATCATTTCCCACAGGCCACCGATGAGGCTTACGCGGTGCGCAACGGAAACGCCGCGATCAGCGTTATGCATCAATGGGCGCAGCAGGCCTGTCGACTTACCTGATCCCATACCGGCGCGAACAATAACGATGCCCTGCAGCTGCTGCACGTATTGCAGAATTTCATCCGTCATCACGGATGTTTCAAAGCGTTTATACGTGATGTGCTGGGGACGCTTGTTCGGGTCGGTGATCCGCTCGCTAAAGGAACGGGGAGCCTGGGCAGTACGGCATTTGCGGTTCAGGCGGCGTGCGATGTGGTCTTTAACCGTGGCGCGATAGACACTTTCCAGTCCCATATCACGCAGCACGATGCAGAACATGTTAAACAGATCCGCCGGGCTATTCGGTACCGGGCAGGTCAGCATGCCAATATCCACCGCGTTCAGCAGTTCTTTAGCAAACGTCCTGCGGTTGTCACGTTTAGCCGTTTTCAGCTTGTTTAGCGTCAGAGACAGCAAATCAGTGCTGTTACTCAGGCGGTTCCCTTTGGCGAATAGCTGGCGACAGGTTTCGCGGAGTCCACGTAATCTGTGCAGGTCGTTGAAGTCGCTGCACTCCAGCTGGGGATCGTCTTCAAAGGTGGGATAAACGCATTTGATGCCGCTAAATTTTGCGAGAATATCGAAGCCGGTACGTAAGCCGGTGTTGCCTTTACCTTCAGCCGATGATTTGCGGTCGTTATCCAGGGCGCAGGTAATTTTTGCTGCCGGGTACATGTTCACCAGCTGCTCAACAACATGGATCATGTTGTTTGCGGCCACAGCGACCACGACAGCATCAAAGCTTTTTTTCGGGTCCTTACGGGTAGCCAGCCATACGGACGCGCCGGTGGCGAAACCTTCCACCACTGCAATATTTTGCGCGCCGTTCAGGTTGCCGATAACAAAGCACGCCCCGACGAAATCACCACTGGTGATCGCGCTGGTCTGGAATTTACCGCCGCGCTGGTCGATACGCTGCCAGCCGACAATTTGTCCGTCTTTGCGTCCGTCCAGGTGGGCCAGCGGAATCGCCATGTATGTAGTCGGTCCACGGCTCCATTTTGCGTTGTCGTGACTGGTCACGCGACGAATATCGCAAGCGCTGAATACGTCACGAATGCCTTTTTTCACTGCGTAAGGCCACGACCCGTCCTCAGCTGGCGCATGTTCCCATGCACTGTGGAACGCCAACCATCCGAGCAATCGTTCCTGCTCTAACTGATTGTTTTTAAGTTCATTTATCCGTTGCTGTTCGGCGCGGCGCTTGCGGGCTTCTGCCTGGCGTTCAATACGCGCCAGTTCTTCAGCAGGTTGTGCGACCACGGTCGCATGATTTCTTTGTTGTTCACGGCGGTATTCGGCGAACAGGAAGGAGAAGCCGCTCCAGGAACCTTCGTCATGCCCTTTCTGGACAAAGTTGACGAATGGGTAGCTGATGCCGCTTTTGTGTTGTTCCTTGCGGGAGTAGATTTCCACACGCCCTTTGAGGCTCTTTTCCAGAGCCTCGGGGGCGCCACCGTTATATTTTGAATAACGTTCTTCCCCGCCGCGCGGGTTCAACTGAATGTTATCAGCACATGCTGCCCAGTTAATGCCAGCCATTGTGGCCAGCTCTGACAGCTCATCCCGCGCTGCTTCAAGCAATGAATACGGATCGCTACCGAAGCGAGCCGCATAGAATTCTTGTAAGGTCATTTTAAGCCTTTCCATGCGAATTTATGATTTTTCGGGTTGAAAAAATCCGCAGGAGCAGCCACAATAAACGCACAAATCTTCGTAGGGACTGTGTTGCGTTTATCGTGGTGCTGCTCCTGAAAAAAGGCCCGAGTTTGCCGACTCGGGTTTTTTTTCGTCTTTTTTCAGCTGCTGCAGTCTGATTCAACCGCGATACATTATAGCTCGCATTAAACCAGATTTATAGGCAGCAATAAACCCTGTTATTCTGTCATCTACCCTCTATCATGAACGATTTGATCGTACCGACTATTTGGTGCACAAATTGAAGATCACTTTTCTCATGGATAACTCGTTGAGAGTTAACGCCATCTAAGTAGTAGCGCTCATCGTCGAAGCGCGCTAACCGCTGTATCGAGATTTTCCCGTCTTTATCACAAACTAACACATCCTCACCCGGAACTGGCGTGAGAGCTGAGTCAACCAGGACGACGTCACCCGGCTGATAGCTGTGCTGAACCTGGTTCCCGACAGTGAGCGCATAAACGGTTTCCCGTTGGCTAACAAATGGCAGGAATCGTTCTGTGTTGGCAGGTTCTCCTGGCTGCCAGTCGCTATCCGGACCACTCTCTGTTGTGCCAATAACAGGAACGCGGTCAGGATCAGATTCAGTACCAAAAAGTATCCATTGCACAGGTTTGCGCAGGCATTTCGCCAGGGCAAGCCCGATCTCCAGCGACGGCATAACGTCGCCACGTTCTAAGTTTTGGACGCCAGGAAGAGAGATACCGACACTTTGCGCGACTTGCTTCAGTGTCATCTTCAATTCTAAACGGCGTGCTTTCAGTCGTTCGCCTCGTGTTTTCATACGATCAATCATAAACGATCTCTTTATAGCTGGCTATAAAATTTATGAATTATACCTAGCTTTAATTTATGGTTATGGCATATAATAATTTTATGAAGCCAGAAGAACTTATCCGCCACTTTGGCGACGTCGAAAAAGCAGCTGCAGGCGTAGGTGTAACACCTGGCGCGGTCTATCAATGGCTTGCGGCTGGGGAGATTCCACCGTTACGCCAGAGCGATATTGAGGTCCGCACGGCATACAAACTGAAGAGCGACTTCACCGTTAAGCGGGTTAGCAAGGACGGTAGTGATGGAACTTGAACGAATCCGCGCTTGTGTGGCCACGGCCCTTTCAGATCTGCATTACCTCCAGCGCGGAATTTTAGAAGTTCAGCTTGAGCAGTTACGTCTTGCCAACTCCGGCAGGTTTACTGATAAGCCAACCCGGGTCATTCAAATGGGCGAGAATAATAAATACGAGATCTCGGTCGCGGCTGAGCAGGTTCGTTACCATGTTGGGAAAACGTTTAAGCAATCCTCAATGCTGCTGACTGAACTTGATTTTCAGACGGCTAGTTGGCGCAGAGCTATTGAGCAGTTAAATCGTGAGGAAATTGCCTGGCTGCATTATTGCTATGGCTGTAAGCCCAATTTTGAAAATGATGAAGTTATATGCCAGTGGCTATGGCTGGATTTTCTTGTCGCTCATTCAAAGCCTGATTTCAAAAAAATGAAAGAGGCGACAAAGAAAAAGATGCGCAATTTAACTTATTACGCCATCCAGCAGGTTAAGGCTTCAATATTACGCGGAGAGGATGTGGACCCGCTGCGTGAGGATGAGCATATAAGTCTTTTGCTTAATATCACCGTCGATAGCTGGCGTAAGGATTATAAAAAACGCTGGCTATTAATGAAATCACGATGCCTGCATCTGAATAGCATCGCGTTATTTAACGCAGCGGAGAAGCGCAGTGAAATCATCAACCGCCATTGTACAGGAAGTGCCAACGTGCCTGTGCCAGCAGATTATGCACAGGAAGCCCGGTAAACCCGAACTGAGGTATGCCGCAAACCGTAAAGAGTACATTATCTGGTGCCCAACCTGCGATTACCGGACTCATCCTGATACGAACCGGCAATCGGTTATCACTGAATGGTACCTGTCAAATCAGCCTGGTAATAAACACATCGAAGATATGTGGCTGAAACGTTATCTGGAAATAAAAGAGGGTGCGACCGCGGTCGCATAGGGTAATGATGCGAACTCCATTTAAACAAGGCCCCATGTCATACGATGATGCGGTGCGAATTTCTAACGTTTATCGAAATAAAGGTCGAGAGACTTTAATCACGCGCTCGGATGATTTAGACGGGACGTATTACGTTTTTGTTTATCTCCCTGAGTCCAGAAAAGTCCCAACGCCATCCAGAACTTTTCAACAAAAAATATGGGAATAAAATGCTTACCTACCATCAATCAATTTTTAAAATGATTATGGCAAATTGGCTGAACAGCGATCATGTCATCATCGATACTGAGACCACCGGGCTTATGGCTTCTGATGAAATTATCGAGATCACGATAATTAATATGCGTGGTGAGATTCTGTTAAACACCCTGGTGAAGCCGAGCCGCCCTATTCCGCCAGAAGTTACCAAAATTAATAACATCACCAACGAAATGGTCGCTGATGCGCCAGCATGGCGCGAGGTTTTCCCGGCTGCGCTGAAAATTATTCGTAAGCATAAATGGCTGGCATGGAACTCCAGTTTTGATGCCCGCCTGATGGTGCAGACCTGCCTGCAGACCGGATTTTTTGATGACCTAAAGCCTCACCTCATCACCTCCATCATCATGGCCATTGAGACGCGCCACATTGACGCCAAAGCGGTTTATGACCAGTGGTATGGGGAGTTCGACGAGAAGCGCAAAAACTTCAAAAGGCAGAGCCTGGCTACAGCAGCTGCGCGCCACGGCATTTCAACCGCTGGCGCCCATCGCGCGCTTGCCGATTGCCTGATGATCCTCGGCGTGCTGAAACAGGTTTGCCAGCCGGAGGTCGCATGAACTCTGAACTATTCAACTACAGCCTGAAAACGCTACAGGTGCTGAACGTTGTCGCAGATTTGGTTTTATCAGTGGCGCTGTTTGGCTTTGGGTACGGCCTTCTTAACTTGCTTGAGTGGTGGCTTGCATGACAGATATCACCCGACTGATTAACAGCATTAAGCGCCGCACGTCCTCAGCAAGAGAGCTTGGCTACGATGTCCTGTTCGTGGCACTTGATGATTTGGATGTCCTGGCTGATTCGCTGGAGACGGCGCTGCGCGCAAACGCCGCCCAGGCCGCTCACATCGAGCAGCTGCAGGACACGTTTAACAAACTTGCAGCGGAGAATGTGGCGCTGAAAAGAGTTCCGGAAACAGACAGCGTGGCGATGCTGATGGCTCTGGATTCGTTCCGCAGCGAGTCATTGCCGGATGTCGGTTTGCAAAAGGCGTTTGAAAGCTTGATGTACCACCGAAAGACCCCTACCACCGTTCGTATCGTAGCCGGGATTAAGGCTGATGGAGTGGAAGAATGGGTTTCCAGCAGAGGTGGCCGCTGGAATGGCACGACAGAAGAGGCGCTTAAGTTCGCCAAGCAGCTGCGCGAAGGAGGGAAAGTATGAGACTGCAAATGCGCACTCCCGATGGTTCTGTGATTGTCGAGAGCAACCTGGTATCTCAGTTTTACCCCGATTACGAAAGCGGTGGTGAGCTAACAACAATCGAAACTGTTTCTTCTGACGGTGAAGCCTCCTTTGTGAAAGTTAAGCACTCGTTTCATCAAGTAACCCATGCTCTGGCTACTGCATGGAGCGTAGATGAAAAAGAAGCGATGCACACTCAACGGGAGGAATGCCGTGGCTAAAACTCCTGCAGAACGGCAACGGCAGCGCCGTGAACGTTTAAAGCAGTCCGGCACCACCAGACGCGATTGGGTACTTGAGCCGGAGGAACTGCGCATGCTGGGCGAAATTTGCATCCAGCGTCGCCCAGGCAGAACGCCGTATTCAGAAAATGAAGTAATCGGCCTGTTGATCCGAAAGAATTACAAAGAGCTTCAGAAGAGCCTGGCGAACACATGCCAGCGATGTGGCCAGGCGCTGCCGGTGTCTGAATGCATCTTCGACGGCGAAAATTCATGCTTACTGACGACTGCCAGACTAAAGCTGGCCATTAAGGCGTGACTGGTCACGGAGGCTTAAAAATGGATAAATCGGCATTGCTTTTGGAGAAACTCCGTCAACGAACGCAAAGTAGCCTGGCCAGCGGTGGCGACGGCTTTGTCTTTGCATCGATGCTGGTCTTTGACGTGGGCTTGAATGCCCGGACTATTCGGCAAATGTTGGACGTTGCAGTAAGGAACGGGACCCTTGAAAAAAGGGAAAGAGGCATAGGCCGCGCGCATAAGTATCGGACAAATCTGCAAATTTGATGAGAACCTTGACAGGAAATGACGTTTTAGCATTTGCCAAAACGCCTGTGTTTTTATACAGTATATTAATATTTTGTAAGACGAATAACGGGTAGGCTATGTGATGGAAGATACGGTCCTCTCAAATTGTGAAAGGCTGGACGCTGAGCTGAGTGATATCGATGCCGTATTAGATATGGTATCGGTAGCGATGGCATCCCCGGAGGCCAGTTTGCATGTGGCTCAAACTATGCGCCTCATTTGTATGTCACGTCGGATGCTGCAGCGGTGCCGGGATCTCAACAAGGTTGAAGGAAGAAGCCACTAGCCAGCCGAATTGAAAAAGGTGAGGTTTCCCTCACCTTTTTACGTTCAGTATACGGCCTGGATGTTAATTTCAGCGCCGCACGCTTGCGCGTATTTGCTCAGTGTCTTCATGCTGGCCCCCAGGGGGTTCCCCTCGAGGCGACTAATAGCAGATGGCGTGATCCCCATCCGTTCCGCCAGGGCAGATTTGCTTAACCCAGCCTTTTCACGCATCTCGTACAGCATTTCGACCAGTGCCAGCTCTTTATCTGCTTCCTGGTAACCCCGGATTGCCTCCGGGGTGTTGAGCAGACTTTCTTTGACCTGGTTAAATGGGATGCCTTTTACTTTCATTAGCTCATCTCCTTCAGGCGCTTTCTCGCTATCTCTATGGCCCCTGCCGGGGTTTTTTGTGTCTTCTTAACAAACGCATGCAGTAGGTAGATTTCGTGGCCGACTGCGTAAGCGTATAACGTTCTTGCTATGTTTTTGTCTCCAACCCTTAACTCAAAAAGCCCGGCGCCAATTACGCGGCTATGAGGCATTTTTAGTTTTCCTTCACTTTCCAGTCTTTCAATCAGTCGGGTCATGCGACCTCGTAACTCGTCCGGTAGTTCCTGTAACTCTTCCAGCGCTGCCGGGTGGGTTATCACGTTAAACATAGTATATCCTCCCTATGTGTTTAAATATACCAATAAATTAATTTTCACACAATAGAGAAATTTCACTAAAAAGTGAAAAATAAGACTGGATGTCTCATGTTGCCAGAGTTACAGTTCGTGTCGTTGAGACGGGAAACAAACCCGGTAACTAGATGAATTTGGAGGATATTGTGAACTATCAAGGCAACGAAAAAATGAGACAGGACGCGGCTGAGATTTCTAACGAGCTGTATGAACTCTGGCAAAAAGTGAAGCGTTTCCAGCGTGAGTACAGCTTCAACAGCGAGAACATTACAGACAGATTGGCGGGCCGACTGATTGGAACAATGGAACCCAAACTGGCCGACCTTAACAGCTTTATGGCCGATGTCGATTACCAGTTTGAAGATTAAAGGGGGAAATGATGAACGTGAAACAGATCCGCGAGAATATGACCGAAACGGCCTTGAGCGTTGAGAGTGTAATGCGGGGACACCCCCGCATCACCCTGCAGGAATTAAGCACTGCCTGCAGCATTAGCCTGCCAGCGGTAGAGTTTATTATCGAGCAGATGCTTTGTATGAGGGTGGCGCAGCGGGGCGCTTTTGGGCGGTACTCCCTTACCCCGGAATACCAAAATGGTAGCTTTTAAAAACTGTGCGACCACGGTCGCACAGAAAGAAAAGGATAACTTTTGAAAAACTGTGCGACCACGGTCGCATAGAAAGAAAATGAAAAAGGTTGGCAAATAAGGCTTTTTTAGGTATCGTTTTTGTATGTTGGGAATTTTATAGCCAACGCCCTCACAACCGCCGCCAAGGCGGTTTTTTTATGCCTTGGAAATGGGCGCTACAGCATGTGTCACCATGCTGTAGCTTTCAACCCATGCCGCCTGACAGGGTCAAAACAAGGCCCATTGCTGATTGCGCAACAGCAAAAAGAGCCTACCAAAAAAGGCCACTAAAGACCATGAAAAACACTGTGAAAATAAACAGTGCCGAACTTGTGCATGCAGATTCACTTGAGTACATCAAAACCCTGCCGGACAACAGCTTAGACGCCATCATCACCGACCCACCGTATTACCGCGTAAAGGCAAATGCCTGGGATAACCAATGGCCCAGCGTAACGGATTATTTGGCTTGGCTGGATGAGTTTTTCGCCGAGTTCTGGCGAGTGCTTAAGCCAGCAGGGTCGTTATATGTGTTCTGCGGGCCGAAATTATCATCGGACACCGAGTTGTTGTTACGTGACCGTTTCAACGTGCTGAACCATATCGTTTGGGCCAAACCCAGCGGGCGCTGGAATGGCGCGCGTAAAGAAGGTTTCCGATCTTATTTTCCGGCCAGTGAGCATATTTTCTTCGCAGAGCATTACGGCGCGGAAGGCTTTGCTAAAGGCCAGGCTGGGTATGCGACAAAGTGCCAGGAGTTGAAAGGCCAGGTCTTCGAACCGCTTATCGCTTATTTCCGGGATGCTCGCCAGCGACTTGGTATTTCCGCTGCCGAAATCAACGCGGCAACCGGCACGAAAATGTGTAGCCACTGGTTTAGCGCCAGCCAGTGGCAATTGCCCAATGAACGGCAGTACCTGGCGCTGCAGGCGCTGTTTAACCGTAAGGCCGCAGAGCAGGGAATATCGGGATTGTCAGAGCCGCATGCGGCGCTACAGGAGGAATACGGCACTTTAACGGCGCTATATTCCGAACTGGTTATGCAGTATTCCGAACTGCGACAGCAGTACGAGAATTTGCGGCGCCCTTTCCATGTGACAAAAGATGTTCCACACACCAACGTGTGGACGTATCCACCGGTTCCGTACTATCCGGGCAAACACCCATGCGAAAAACCGCTGCAGATGATGCTCGACATCATTTCGGCTTGTACGCGCCCTGGCGATGTGATCGCCGACTTTTTTATGGGGTCGGGTGCAACGATAAAAGCCGCACTGCAGTTAGGACGCGGAGCCATCGGCGTAGAGCTGGAAGAGGAGCGATTTTTACAGACGGTCGCCGAGATAGAAAAACAATAATCAACAGCCTCGCCTAAGTGCGGGGCTTTTTATTACCCGCCACGCGGGTGGCGGAGTCATGAACACAGCTATCGAATATGGAAATCCTGATCTCTGGCTGGTCTTGCTCATGCTGGCCGCCGGGGTGGTATCAAGCGCCCTGCTTTCCGAAACCCCTATCAACCCGCGCCGCCTCATCGGAGACGTTCTGAGAGGCGTAATCGTGGCCATCATCCTCTGGGCTTACGGCGCTATGGGCAACATCTCAATTTTGAACGTAATCACTCTCGCCGGTTTATCGGCTGTGGCATGGCCACACACCGTCAACGAAATCACCGGCTTTGCAAAACGAACTATCAGCCGAATTTTCGGCGGGAGAAAAGAACGATGAATTATGGACTGGTGAGCAAGCAAGACGCGCGCCTGTATGCCGAAGCCGTTTGCGATGTGATCGGGCATGGCAAGGCGAATGCAGCTGTTTTGCTGTGTGTCGAAACGGCCGCCGCCGAGACATTGCTCGGCGATTACAAAGATCCCACGCCGAGCAGCGCCGGAACCGGATTAACCCAGGTTGATCTCGGTACCTTCGAATGGCTCCGCGATAAGTACAAAAACAGCCGTTATGCCCCGGTACTGCTGAATCAGTTTGGTATCGACCTGAGCCGAACAGTTTATGCGGAACTGAGGACCTCGCCGCTGATGGCGATGCTGTTTTGCCGCCTGCGCTATCTGGCGGTTTCAGAGTCGATTCCGGCGACTCGCGAGGCCCGCGCAGCGTACTGGAAAAAATATTACAACACCTCGGCAGGCAAAGGCACGCCGCAGGATTACATCGATAAATGCCAGCGCGCTGGCGTTGATGCGCTATTCACGCAGTGAGGCGCGAGGAGTGATTATGAACAGTTTAAAACGTATGGCTAAAGCCTGGTTGCTGATGAATGGTGCCTTCGTCCTTCTTGTGATGGCGACGCAACCAGCGATGGCAAATGAGAGCCAGAATCTTGGTTTGGATCTGGATTCAATTCTGAGCGCTCTTCCTGCAGGCTGGGCCAGCGGCGTAACTGCCGTATTTATCGTGCTGTATGCGGTGGCGCAGCTGCGCGCCGTACTCCCCCCGTCAGTGACCAAAAGGATTCCCACGGTGGTCATGAAAATTCTCGACCTCGTTGCCGCGAACTATGCCCACGCCCGGAACGCTGATGCGATCAGCAAAGTTGCGCGGGATGCCGGGAAAGCCAAAGGCCCATCAGATGTTGATTATCGTGTGATGGTGGAAACGGCCAAAAACAATGGAGAGCTTCGTGGAAGCCGGATTGAGAGTGCTGGCGATTATCCTGGAGATGATCGCCCAGGCAGTAAAAGCCCGCAATGAAGCGGAGCGCCAGGCGAGGATTGAGTATGCGCGTAATAACCCAGCTGATTATCTGCGTCGCTTTGGCCGGGTGCGTGAAATCAACGCCAATGACACCAACACTGAATCCGGCTCCGTGCGCAGCGGAAAAGCCGGTGATTGATGTGGTTCACGTCGATGGGCATTTCGTTATCGCTGATGACGATATGGGTAAACTGACCGGCTACATTGCCGCACTGGAAGCGGGCTGCACCGCACCAAAATAGAGTACTCAATGAAAATTTATATTGCTGGCCCGATGACCGGGCGCGAGAACTTTAACCGTGAGGCATTTAACAAAGAAGCCGAACGACTGACCCGACACGGGCACACCGTTTTAAACCCGGCAAGCCTGCCTGATGGGCTGGAGCAACGCGAATACATGGATATTTGTTTTGCCATGCTCCGTTGCGCTGATGCGATCCTGATGCTCCCCAGCTGGCAGACCTCCTCCGGCGCTACGGCGGAATATCACTATGCCTACAAAATGGCGCTTCCGGTTTATACCACGGTTCACTATCCGCCGGTCGCATAGCGGGAAAATGGAGGCTATGCGACCACGGTCGCACAGGCCAAACCGGTATCCCCATTTAGGGATAAATCGTGTTCTATCCCCATAAAGGGATAACTGGTCTGCCACTGTAGAGCATAAGGCTGCCTTCGGGCGGCCTTTGTCTTTTTATCATCACATAATGGGGAAACTCATGCCTGATCGCTCAAGTAATCCGCCCAATGCATATCAACAACTCAATAATCCTGGCGCAGCAATCACTCAGCTGACCAGAGACATTGCTGAGAACAATGCAAACACGACCCAGAAGAGTATTTCCAGCATTGGTACCCTGGCCTCAGGACCCGTATTAGAGCTTTCTGATAGTGCTCAGGATGTGCTGTATGCTCTTTTTTTCCGAGGCGCACTCGTATCTGGTGATATTCCTTCAAAAGCTGGCGCCTCCGCACTGCGTTCTCTGGGATTTGCCGAGACCGGCCATACAGCCACGCCATACAAAGGGGAAGACTATTTCACCTGGCTGACTCCTGCGGGGTATGCGTTCGCCATTGGGTATCTGGTTAACACTCGCTTCGGCAAACATCCTGCAAATGCAATAGCTTCCGGGCAGCCATCGGTTCATCCAGAAGGATTAAGCATTCACAAAGCCATGATTAAAGGGGCGATCAGAAGCGCAGCCCATGTTTGCGGCAATACCATCGAGCAGGAAACGCTGTCGAAGGTTCTGGCCAATTCACTGCATAACGTTTCCCATGAGAAAGCTGGCGATGTTGCTGAACAACTGGCCAGGGCCGTTAAGTCTGCGTTTAGTGCGCTGGGGAATGCATCCAGTGAACAGGACAAGGTACGACCTAAAGAATCGGACTTATCCGTCGGTACTTTCAAAATTTATCGCGATGGAAAGGTGAAGATAGCTTCAGGCTCTCCCTTAACGGCTGAAATAGAAACCGAGCGTGAAGATCGCAAAATAGCAGGGACCATTAATTTAAAACTGGAGCTGGATACCTCTGATGCCATCGAAGGCATTAATGGGCTGAGCAAAGAAATTTCAGATCTTGTTGATACTGCTATTGCCGATGCGCTCAAGCCGGGAGGACGGTTGTGGGAGGCCATTCGCCACTCCAGCGGAGAGTCCCTCAGCACGCGTGTAGATAATCTTGAATCTAGTTACCACGCCGCATGCGCTCTGATTAGTGATTTGTCTCGCCGTATTTCAGAACGTATCACTGGTGACGTCCATGCCAGCCCGGTCTAAACGTCCATGCCGCCACCGGGGGTGTGCGGCGATAACCAACGATCCCAGCGGCTATTGCGATGCTCACCGGCAGCAACATGCTGGCGACGGCTGGCGCAACTACCAGGGCGGGAAAAGCCGGCATGAAAGGGGCTACGGTCGCCCCTGGGAAATCCGCCGCGCCAGAATCCTCCAGCGCGATAAATATCTATGCCAAAACTGCCGGCGTCATGGCATCGCCACCAAAGCGACCAGCGTCGACCACATCATACCCAAAGCGCATGGCGGTACAGACGACGATTCCAATCTGGAGTCGTTGTGCTGGCCCTGCCATAGAGCGAAAACAGCAACAGAGAGAACCCGATGAATAATTTTAAAATTGAATACGTTGATGGCGCTTTGACCGTTCTGGAGACGGATGGTCATTCACGGATGAATGAAGCCGTACATGGCATCCATTTTGAGCATGTCCAGGGCGGTCGCCCACTGCTGAAACTGACGATTGCGCATGATATTGCCCCGGCCTCGACTCCGGCCCCGGCTGCTGCGTCGGCTCAGGAACCTTTAGAGGGTGAGCTGGTACAGGAGCAACAATCCCCGCTGCCTGGCGGTCGCCGTTCCCGCCATCGCCGTGGAGGTAAGCAATGATGTATCAACGCACGGATCTGACACTCTCCATGTTCTATGCATCCAGCGCTGATGCAGACGGGAACAAAGTGGCTACGTTGACGATGCAGGTAATTGCGGCAGAGGTTGGCGCCGTCCAGACCAGTCAACTGCTATGCATCACCGATAGCGCGAAGAAAAAAACGTATACCGTGGGCGAGCAATCTATCAGTAATGGTTCCGATCCGTTGCTGGTCGCGATTGAGAATTACTGGCGCCAGAGTACGGATGTCGTGGTTAAAGGACTGATCGCCGAGGTGACCGATTTCATCGCAGGGAATATCAACTCAGTGAGCACCTGGATCGGCCAGTTTGGGATGAAGGTATTCGAGAACCAGCCATTAGCTGAGCGGTTGCCAGAAAGCGTGCTACAGGCTGATGGTAGCTCCACTACAGCGACAGGGTCCTGACAGCAGGCATTACAACAGGCGCTCACAGAGCGCCTGTGATAATGGCTGAATGCTTCACCAGCGCGGCGTTTTATGGGAGGTCATGATGAGTTACACCAGCTGTACTTATTGCGGTTCACGTCTCCATACGCGGGCTAACTGCCCGAAAACATGGGGCGGTTCATCGCGTCGCGCCAATCTGCGCTGCAGCTATTGTGGCCAGTCCGGGCATAACTCGAATGCCTGCCCACATAATGCGAGCAGCAGTCGGCGGCGCAGCCTGAATGACGACTTCCACCTCGACTGAGGCAGCCGCCGTCATGGGGTAGGGGGGATCAAATCCCTAACCCCTTTCGCGCTTCGGGACTGCCGCTTCAGGTAGATTTTTGCGCGTGAGAAATAAAAACTTTTTTTTGGCTGTTTTGGGGTGCTTTTGAATGAGTACAGGGATGCGATCACCTGGTGGCGGACGCAAATCGAATAACACTGGAAATCAGGTTAGTTCTTTAACCAGAGCGGTTTCTCCGCCGGATGAATTACTGGGCGATATGGCTATCGATGCCTGGAAACGGACGTGCAAAATTCTTATTAACCGTGGCACGTTCGAAATGGAAGATTGTTATTTGCTGATGGAATACTGCAACACCGTGCAGCTGCTGTACGACGCCAACCAGGAAATTAAAAGCGATGGCCTTGGTGATGATACCGCTGCCGGCGGTCAGAAACTTGGTGCGGCAGTGAAGGCGCGTAGCCGTTATATCAGCGAATTAATTCGACTCTCCGTTGTGTTAAAGCTGGACCCCAATAGCCGCATCCTGAAGAAACAGCCCGGAGATAATGACAAATCCAGCGGTGAGTTCGACGAGTTTTAATTTTGGTGCGGCCCTAATGACTTAAGGATGGAGCATGGCCGCATATCCAAACGTCAATGTGGCGAACAAATATGCGCGGGATATCATAGACGGGAAAATAGTCGCCTGCAGAGCTATTCGGCTGGCATGTCAGCGCCATTTTGACGATTTAAAAAAATCACTCGATAACAATTACCCTTACCGGTTCGACAGAGATTTAGCTGAGCGGGCCTGCCGGTTTGTTCAGAAATTACCGCACTCTAGTGGCGATTTGGCGGGGCAGAAATTAAAACTGGAACCTTGGCAAAGTTTTATTTTTTGTTCGATTTTTGGCTGGGTCACGAAAAAGGATAAAAAACGCCGATTTCGCGAAGCGTATATCCGGGTAGCCAGGAAAAACGGGAAATCGTTTTTTGCTGCCGGGATTGGCACCTACATGTTTTGCGCTGATGGCGAAAACAGCGCAGAAGTGTATTGCGGTGCGACAACTATGGCGCAGGCGAAAAAGGTCTTCACCCCAGCCAGGCAGATGGCCAGCCGCCTGCCGGCACTTCGCTCCAGATTTGATATTTCGGTATGGACCGACAGCCTGACACGCCCGGATGGTTCCGTTTTCGCACCTATGGCGGGGAAACCCGGCGATGGTGACAGCCCACATTGCGCGATCATTGACGAGTATCACGAACACGATACGGATCATATGTACGAGGCCATGACAATGGGGATGGGCGCCCGTTCGCAGCCGTTAACGCTCATTATCACGACATCCGGCTCGTCACTGGAGTCCCCTTGCTATGACAAGGACAAGGAAGTCAAAGAGGTTATCGAAGGCATAACCCGTAATGATCGCCTGTTTGGCATGATTTACGAACTGGATGCTGGCGATGACTGGACCGACCCGAAAAACTTAATCAAAGCTAACCCAAATCTGGACGTTTCGGTTAAGTACAGCGACCTGGTTGAGCTTCTGGAAGTAGCGAAACAGGTTCCTCGCAAGGTTAACGCCTTCAAAACCAAACGCCTCAATATTTGGGTATCCGGTAAATCCGCGTTCTACAACATGGAGCAGTGGAAGGCTGCTGAAGACCCCGACCTTGAGCTGGCTGATTTTGCGAATGACAGCTGCAACATCGGTCTCGATCTCGCCAAAAAGCTGGATATGAACGCCGGGATACGACTATTTACGCGGGAAATTGAAGGTAAACGGCATTATTACTGCATCAAACCTAAATTTTGGGTCCCGGAAGACACTATCCATACAACCGATCCAAAACTGCTGAAAACTGCTGACAGGTATCAGAAGTTTTATGAAATGGGCGTGCTGGAAGCGACGGATGGCGCAGAGGCAGACTATCGCGAGATTCTGGCCAGTATTATCGATATGCAGGACGAAAACCGCATTGACGAGATTGATATCGACCCTGCAGGCGCAACAGCACTTCGCCACCAGTTGGAGGACAACGGATTTACCGTAGTCGATATCCGGCAGGATTACACCAATATGTCACCGGCGATGAAAGAGCTTGAAGCGGCTCTGGCCGGTGGTCGATTCCACCATGATGGCAATCCCATTCTGACCTGGTGTATCAGCAACGTTATCGGGAAATTTATACCCGGTAGCGATGATCTCGTTCGCCCGACAAAGGGAGACAATCAAAGCAAAATCGATGGAGCTACAGCGTTATTTAACGCCATGACTCGCGCAATGCTGCACGAAAGCAGCGGCGGCACATCGGTATATGATGAGGAAGACATAGCGTGTTAATCACAATTCTGAGTTTCATTATTGGCCTGGCCGGGGCTGTACTCATATCCGCCGGAGCCTGGTTGATTTTGCCTGCTGCCGGTCTTATTACGGGCGGGTCAATATGTCTTATCTGGTCATATCTGACTGCGCGGGCGGTTTCAGCCGGTGCCAAATTTAACGGGGGTGAATAATGTTTATCCCCCAAATGTTCAGAGGGCGCCAGCAATCGGGGAATGGCTTCTGGGAAGCCATGCTGGGCGGGGTTCGTTCAAGCCAGAGCAAAACTGGCATCATAATCACGCCGGAAACCGCTCTGGGACTTTCAGCGGTCCGGGCCTGTGTCACCCTCCTGGCTGAGTCCGTCGCGCAGCTGCCGTGCGAACTTTACCGGCGGGATAAAAATGGCGGGCGCCAGCGTGCGACGGACCACCCGGTTTATGACCTGATTCATTCCCAGCCCAACAGAAAAGACACCTCATTCGAGTATTTCGAGCAGCAGCAGGGGTTGCTGGGGCTGGAGGGAAATTGCTACTCGATCATCGAACGGGACGGAAAAGGCTACCCGAAAGAGCTGATCCCCATTAACCCGAAAAAGGTCATTGTGCTGAAAGGGCCGGACGGTATGCCGTATTACGAACTCCCGGAAGTCGGTGAAATTTTGCCGATGCGCATGATGCACCATGTGAAGGTCTTTTCTCTGGATGGCTATATCGGCAGTTCCCCCATTCAGACGAACGCCGATGTCTTGGGGCTGAATCTGGCCGTTGAGGAGCATGCGGCCGCGACATTCCGGCGCGGGACAACGATGAGCGGGGTGATAGAGCGTCCGAAAGAGGCCGCGACCATTAAAAGCCAGGATGCT
>NZ_JAGRQY010000108.1:0-42695 GCF_018223905.1 Klebsiella sp. 28 | reverse complement strand
TTGCAGTTGTGGAATCATTAAAAGATTTTGTTTTTCATGAACTTACTCACTTTCAGGGGCAGGATGTGTCTTCCACAAAATATGTACCAATTTTCAAGTGGATGATATTGGTCAATCTTGCTAAGAATATTGTAAGTAATAAAAAAGGATTTAGTGAGGATAAAATAGTTCATTTGGAAAGTTTTTTACGTTCTTTTGGCCATGTCGCGGGCGAGTTAAGGCCTGAGCAAACAGTTGAAATAACTAGGGAGTACCAAACGTCGGGTGAGGTTGGTATCGGATTTAGATTCCCAGTATTACGTGGTGAAGCCAAAGCAAAAGGTGGTGAGGTCGAGAAAACAAAAGAAACAAAAAAGAATTATTTGGAATGTATGGAATCTTTGCAGTGTTTTATTGTTGACATGCTAAAAGAGAGTAATAAAAAAATATATGTATTTTATGATGAGTTAGATGATAAGTTTGATGCAACAGTTGAATATAAAAATGCAATGATAAGTTTTTTAAATGCTGTTGTGTCAATTAATAAAACTCTAATGCAAAATAAAATAGATGCTAAAATTGGTGCAGTTATTCGTCATGATATAATAAATACTTTTTCATCGCCGAATATTAATAAAATCATTGAAGATAACTCTGTTACACTTGATTGGTGTTCTGCTGGAGAGCGAGCAAGTGATTCTGAGATTTTTGATATGATTGCTTTTAAGATCAAAAACTCCACTGATTATTATAATGATTTAAATGGTTCTAATTTGTTCGGGAAAATTTTCACTGAGAGAGTTGCAGGTGAGCATAGCTCTATTTATATTTTACATAGAACTCTAGGTCGCCCAAGAGATGCCGTTAGGATGCTAACTTATATTCAAGATGAATATGGAGAAAATACTGAAAGATTTGAAAGTTCCATGTTTACAAAGATTTCTAAAAAATACTCATCTTATCTTTTACGTGAAATTAGATCTGAGCTTGCGGGACATTTAAGTGATTCAGAAATAGATGACAGTTTTTCTCTTTTACGTTCAGTAAAAAAAAGAGGTTTCACTCCACATTTAATCAAGGAAAAATTTGAAGAATTGAAGTTAGGAGATGGTACATTAACGCTTAATAAAATACTGAGTTGTTTATTTAAAGTCGGTGCTATCGGGAATGTACTCAGGAGATCTAAAACAGATGGCGGAGATGTTTATTTGTGGTCATTTAATGATGAAGATTTAGAAATGGACCCAACGTTGAATTTTGAAATACACTGTGGTTTGTGGGATGCACTAGGAATTATCAAGCCTAAACTTAGGCAATAATAAAAACGCCCTTTAATAGGGCGTTTTTATTTAAAGTTGTCATTCTTTCTTTAAATTATCATTGTGCCAAATCTCTTACAATTCTAAATAGATGAATTAGTCTTTGTTCTGTTTGATAATTTGGAAATGAATACACAACTGACCGAAATCATGCGCCTTATCACCAATCTGATCCGCACTGGTGTAGTCACCGAAGTGGACCGGGAAAACTGGCTTTGCCGGGTGAAAACGGGCGACCTTGAAACCAACTGGATTAACTGGCTGACGCTGCGTGCCGGGAATGCCCGCACATGGTGGAAACCATCGGAAGGTGAGCAGGTGGTGCTGCTGAGTCTGGGCGGAAATCTTGAAACCGCGTTTGCGCTGCCCGCCATCTATTCGAATCAGTTCGCACCACCGTCGAAGTCGGCGGACGCCTGCGTGACAGAACATCCTGACGGTGGCTGGTTTGAATACGAACCCGCCACCGGGCGCTGGTATGTCAGGGGCATCAAATCCATGGTCATTGAGGCTGTCGACAACATCACCATGAAAACCAGTGAGTTTGTACTGGAGGCTGACCGCACGCGCATTAACAGCGAAGTGGTGATCAATGGTGGCGTTACCCAGGGCGGCGGAGCGATGAGTTCTAACGGGATTGTGGTTGATGCGCATCAGCATACAGGCGTCCTGAAAGGCGGCGACACAACCGGAGGTCCGGTATGACGCTTTATAGCGGGATGAACAATACCAGCGGCAAAGCCATTACTGATATTGACCATCTGCGCCAGTCGGTGCGGGACATTCTGCTGACACCGCAGGGTAGCCGTATTGCCCGTCGTGAATATGGTTCCCTGCTGTCGACACTGATAGACCAGCCACAAAATCCGGCATTACGCCTGCAGGTCATGTCGGCAGTGTATGTGGCGCTGAGTCGCTGGGAGCCACGGCTGACGCTGGATTCCATCACCATCAACAGCAATTTTGACGGTTCAATGGTGGTGGAGCTGACCGGGCGGCGTAATAACGGTGTGCCTGTTTCCCTTTCCGTATCAACAGGAGCAGAGAATGGCAGTGATTGACCTTTCGCAGTTGCCTGCGCCGCAGATTGTGGATGTGCCGGACTTTGAGACGCTGCTTGCCGAACGCAAGGCCGAATTTGTTGCGCTTCATCCGAAAGATGAGCAGGAAGCAGTGATCCGCACGCTGGAACTGGAATCTGAACCCGTCACCAAATTGCTGCAGGAGAACGCTTATCGTGAGTTGCTTCTGCGCCAGCGCATTAACGAAGCCGCGCAGGCGGTGATGGCGGCTTATGCCATAGGGAGTGATCTGGACCAGCTCGCTGCCAATTACAATGTGAAACGCCTGACGGTGACGCCTGCTGATAATGACGCTGTGCCGCCCGTTGCAGCTGTGATGGAAAGCGATGAAGCGTTACGCCTGCGTGTGCCTGCAGCCTTTGAAGGGCTTTCAGTTGCGGGGCCAACTGCAGCTTATGAATTTCATGCCCGAAGCGCCGACGGTCGGGTGGCGGATGCCAGTGCAACCAGTCCGGCACCTGCAGAGGTGGTACTGACTGTCCTGAGCCGTGAAGGCGACGGAACAGCAGAAAAAGACTTGCTGGATGTGGTGGAGAAAGCCCTGAACAGTGAGAACGTCCGCCCGGTGGCTGACCGTCTGACGGTTCGCAGCGCAGAAATCATCCCGTACCGTGTGGAAGCCACCATTTTTCTTTATCCGGGACCGGAAGCAGAGCCGGTAATGGCAGCGGCAAAAGTCAGCCTGCAGAGGTACATCGCCAGTCAGACGCGGCTCGGTCGGGATATTCGCCGTAGTGCTATTTTTGCCGCGCTGCATGTTGAGGGTGTTCAACGTGTGGAACTGGCTTCTCCGCTGGCGGATGTGGTTCTGAACAAAACGCAGGCGGCATCATGTACGCAGTGGAGCGTGACCAACGGAGGAACGGATGAATAGTCTGCTGCCACCGGGTTCAACTTCACTGGAGCGACGACTGGCGCAAACCTGCAGTGGGATTTCTGATCTGCAGGTGCCGCTGCGTGACTTGTGGAATCCGGCAACCTGTCCGGTCAGTTTCCTGCCTTATCTCGCCTGGGCGTTCTCTGTGGATCGCTGGGATGAGGGCTGGACAGAAAGCGTCAAGCGCCAGGTGGTGAAGGATGCTTTTTATATTCATCAGCATAAAGGGACCACCAGTGCCGTGCGGCGGGTGGTGGAGCCGTTCGGCTTTCTGATCCGTATTATTGAGTGGTGGCAGACCGGAGAAACACCAGGCACGTTTCGCCTGGATATCGGCGTGCAGGACCAGGGCATCACTGAAGATACCTATCTGGAACTTGAGCGGCTGATAAGCGATGCCAAACCATGTAGCCGTCACATGATCGGCATGTCCATCAATCTGCAGACCAGCGGTCCGCATTGGGTGGGGGCCGCCAGCTATCTTGGCGAAGAAATCACGATCTATCCGTATATCAACGAAACAATTATTTCTGGCGGCACCGCGCATGAAGGCGGGGCGGTCCATGTTATTGACACAATGAGAGTGAATCCATGAGCACAAAATTTTATACCCTGCTGACGGATATTGGCGCGGCGAAACTTGCCAGCGCCGCCGCGCTCGGTGTGCCGCTAAAAATTACCCATATGGCGGTCGGCGATGGCGGCGGAGTATTGCCAACGCCAGACTCAAAGCAGACTGCACTGGTAAATGAGAAACGCCGGGCTGCGCTGAATATGCTCTATATCGACCCGCAGAACAGCAGTCAGATTATTGCCGAACAGGTGATCCCTGAAAACGAGGGCGGTTGGTGGATACGTGAAGTGGGCTTGTTTGATGAGTCCGGGGCATTGATTGCCGTGGGCAACTGCCCGGAAAGCTATAAGCCGCAACTGGCTGAAGGTAGCGGGCGCACTCAGACCGTGCGCATGGTGCTGATTACCAGCAGCACGGACAATATCACCCTGAAAATCGACCCTGCTGTAGTGCTGGCAACCCGCAAGTATGTGGATGACAAGGCACTTGAGCTGAAGGTATACGCGGATGATCAGATGGCAAAACATCTTGCCGCACCGGACCCGCATTCACAGTATGCACCCAAAGAAAGTCCGACGTTTACCGGGACACCCAAAGCGCCAACGCCAGCAGCAGGGAATAACACCACGCAGATTGCGACCACCGAGTTTGTTCAGGCGGCTCTGACGGCTCTTATTAATGGTGCGCCAGCCACGCTGGACACGCTGAAAGAAATAGCCGCAGCCATTAACAATGATCCGAAATTCAGTACCACCATTAACAATGCGCTGGCACTGAAAGCGCCGCTGTCGAGTCCGACACTCACCGGAACGCCAACCGCACCTACTGCGGCACAGTCGGTCAACAATACACAAATTGCCACAACGGCATTTGTGAAATCGGCGATTGCGGCAATGGTGGGTTCTGCACCTGCGGCACTGGATACACTGAACGAACTGGCGGCGGCGCTGGGGAATGACCCGAACTTTGCCACGACAATGCTTAATGCACTGGCAGGTAAACAACCGCTGGACAATACGCTGACTAATTTGAGTGGAAAGGATGTAACTGGTCTTCTCACATACCTTGGTTTGGGAGATGCGAGCGGATACGTTGGTAGGCTGCTAAAAATACAGGTATTCACTGCCAGCGGGACAGTGACAAAAACGCCAGGCGCAAAAAAATGGCGAATTAAATGTCTCGGGGCGGGGGCCGGTAGTTCAGCTGCACCGGCAACGGGTAGTAACGAGGTTTCCGTGAGTAACGGGGGCGGCGCAGGGGCATATGCTGAGGGCATTTATGACGTATCGTCAATAACAACGGCGTCAGTCGTCATCGGTTCCGGCGGTGCAGGAGGAACGGCGGGTTCAATATACGGCGCTGACGGCGGAGCTAGCTCAGTTGGTTCGTTTATTTCATCGCCCGGCGGGAAAGCTGGATTACCCGCCGGCCCGGCAACCCCACCATTTCAGCCCGTGGCCAATAATAACAGCGATAGCCCGACTGGGTGGAATATTGTCGGCTCATCTGGAGCAGGGGCAGAACCAGCCGTAGCTGTTGCAAATAGCTATGCCGCTGGCTCGCGTGGTTCAAATAGTATATTTGGGGTAGGCGGATCGATTCCTGCAATTAATAGCCCGGCAAATCCCGGTGGGGGCTATGGTTCTGGAGCATCCGGCTGTTCGAATGGCCCATCCCAATCAGCTAAATCAGGCGCAGCGGGACGCCCGGGAATCGTAATCATTGAGGAGCTGGCATAATGAGTAATTATGCGCTAGTTAAAAATGGCGTCGTTGAAAATGTTGTTGTATGGGATGGCACTGGAGGCATTTTCGATGATTATATTACTGTGAATATTGACGGCATATCGGCTGGTATCGACTGGACATATGACGGAGAGGCATTTGCCCCTCCGCCAGAAATTACTCCGCAGGGGGTGTAGGCCACTCAATATCGGGAGCTTTTGATGTATCAATCCGCATCAGCAGCACCCGGTATTTTTTCCATTCAGATAAGGCGGCGGCTTCTTCCGTCGTCGCTATCCCCGCATCAACAGCATCCTGTCTCCACGATATTTCATCATCAGCAGCTGATTTTAAGGTCGATTTCTGGTAATGACTCCAACTTTCTGATAGTGTTTTATGTTCAGATAATGCCCGATGACTTTGTCATGCAGCTCCACCGATTTTGAGAACGACAGTGACTTCCTGCCTCAGATTCAGGTTATGCCGCTCAATGCGCTGCGTATATCGCTTGCTGATAACGTGCAGTTCTCCCTTCAGGCGTGGTTCATAAAGCGGCCAGCCATCCCTCATCCATACCACGACCTCAAAGGCCGACAGCAGGCCCAGATGACGCTCCAGCGTGGCCATCGTGCGTTCACCGAATACGTGCACCACAACTGTCCTCCGTATCCTGTCATACGCGTAAAACAACCAGCGCTGGCGTGATTT
The DNA here is from genome assembly GCF_018223905.1 of Klebsiella sp. 28. Taxonomy (NCBI): domain Bacteria; kingdom Pseudomonadati; phylum Pseudomonadota; class Gammaproteobacteria; order Enterobacterales; family Enterobacteriaceae; genus Klebsiella; species Klebsiella sp. 28. Next base: position 36,432 of record NZ_JAGRQY010000108.1, on the reverse strand, counting down.
AGCGCCGACGTAACCCCACTGTTCGTCCATTTCCGCGCAAACAATGACGTCACTGCCCGGTTGTATGCGTGAGTTTACCGACTGCGGCTTGGAGTTATTTCATCGACAAAACCACCGACAATAGCGAAAACCGCCTGTGGATGATGGGCAACATGGGGAGGGTTCTGAGGAGTTATCTTGCGATGCGCTATAGGTTTGCACCATCCCTCCCAAACCAACGTTTATGAAAATGCAGAGATAATGGCTAACTGGCATCATCCACGGTTTTTATTCAGGGGATTGATCATGCTTATTGGCTATGTACGCGTGTCAACAAATGACCAGAACACCGATTTGCAACGTAATGCACTGAACTGCGCGGGATGTGAGCGGATTTTTGAGGATAAAATCAGTGGCACAAAGTCCGACAGACCGGGGCTTAAAAAACTGCTCAGGACACTATCGGCAGGAGACACTCTGGTTGTCTGGAAGCTGGACAGGTTGGGGCGCAGTATGCGGCATCTTGTTACGCTGATAGAAGAGTTGCGTCAGCGTGGCGTGAATTTCCGAAGCCTGACTGACAGTATTGATACCAGCACCCCAATGGGCCGTTTCTTTTTTCATGTCACGGGGGTCCTGGCTGAAATGGAACGCGAACTGATAGTTGAACGTACCATGGCAGGGCTGGCTGCAGCTCGTGCCAAAGGCAGAGTAGGTGGACGCCGTCCTAAGTTGACCACCGAACAGTGGGCACAGATTGGGCGTTTACTCGAGGCCGGAGAATCAAGACAGCGTATTGCACTGATTTTTGATGTAGGCGTTTCTACCATTTATAGAAAATTTCCGGCAAATAAGAGCAATGAATCCCCCTGAATCAGCATTATTTTGATTATCCCTGCAAGTAGACAAATACCGTCATTTTGTGTGAATAACGACACAACCGCGCTTAGCTGTTTGTCAGGCACAATCACTTCAACATAGGGCGAAGCCTAATCCAATCAGGAGGTTCGCCACTATGGCTCAGGATTACCACCACGGGGTGCGCGTTGTTGAAGTCAACGAAGGCGCCCGATCCATTACCACGGTGAGCACCGCCATCGTGGGCATGGTCTGCACGGGCGATGATGCCGATGCAAAAATGTTTCCCCTTAATAAACCCGTGCTGATCACTGATGTGCTTACCGCCAGTGGTAAAGCGGGTGAGTCCGGCACACTGGCCCGTTCGCTGGATGCCATCGCTGACCAGGCAAAACCCGTGACCATTGTTGTGCGTGTGCCGCAGGGTGAAACGGAAGAAGAAACCACGACCAATATCATCGGCGCAGTGACTGCTGAAGGTAAAAAAACAGGCATGAAAGCCCTGTTATCTGCCCAGTCACAGCTCGGCGTTAAACCGCGCATTCTCGGCGTGCCAGGCCACGACACCAAGGCGGTAGCGACTGAGTTGCTGAGCGTGGCGCAAAGCCTGCGTGGGTTTGCTTACCTGTCAGCGTATGGCTGCAAGACGGTACAGGAGGCGATCACTTACCGTGAAAACTTCAGACAGCGCGAAGGGATGCTGATCTGGCCTGACTTTACTGGCTGGGACACGGTGCTGAATGCCGAAGCAACGGCATATGCCACCGCCCGTGCGCTTGGTCTGCGCGCCAAAATTGACGAGCAGACCGGATGGCACAAAAGCCTGTCCAACGTGGGCGTTAACGGTGTCACCGGAATTTCTGCTGATGTGTTCTGGGATCTGCAGGACCCGGCAACAGATGCGGGACTGCTTAACCAGAACGACGTCACCACGCTTGTGCGCAAGGACGGTTTCCGCTTCTGGGGTTCCCGCTGTCTGAGTGATGATCCGCTCTTTGCCTTCGAAAACTACACCCGCACAGCGCAGGTACTGATGGACACAATGGCAGAAGCGCACATGTGGGCGGTGGACAAACCGCTGAGCCCGTCGCTGGCCCGCGACATTATCGAAGGTATCCGCGCCAAAATGCGCAGCCTGGTCAGTCAGGGCTATCTCATTGGTGGTGATTGCTGGCTGGATGAGTCGGTGAACGACAAAGATACTCTGAAAGCCGGGAAGCTCACCATCGACTACGACTACACGCCAGTGCCGCCACTTGAAAACCTGATGCTGCGTCAGCGCATCACCGATCAGTACCTGGTGAATTTCTCCAGCCAGGTCAGCGCGTAAGGGGATAACATGGCTTTACCACGCAAATTAAAACACCTGAACCTGTTTAACGACGGGAACAACTGGCAGGGGATAGTTGAGTCGCTGACGCTGCCGAAATTCACCCGCAAATATGAGAAGTATCGCGGCGGCGGAATGCCGGGGGCGGTGGATGTGGATCTGGGGCTTGATGACAGTGCTCTGGACACAGAATTTTCCATTGGTGGTACTGAACTGCTGCTGTTTAAGCAGATGGGCAAATCCACGGTGGATGGCATCCAACTGCGCTTTACCGGCTCTATCCAGCGTGACGATACCGGGGAAGTGCAGGCCGTGGAGCTTGTCGTGCGTGGGCGTCACAAAGAAGTGGATTCCGGCGAGTGGAAGACGGGCGAAAGCAACACCACCAAAGTGACCAGTACCAACAGCTACGCGAAGCTGACCATCAATGGTGAGGTGCTCTATGAAGTGGACCTTATCAACATGGTGGAAATTGTGGACGGTGTGGACCTGATGGAAGCGCACCGCAACGCCCTCGGCCTCTGATGTATCTGAACGGCGCGGAATGCCGCGCCAGGACCCAATTTACAGGACAGCAAAATGAGCGATAAGCAGACTGAAAAGACCATTCAACTGGATACCCCCATCAAGCGTGGTAAAACTGAAATCACCGAAATTGTGCTGCGTAAACCGCAGTCCGGTGCGCTGCGCGGTACACGCCTGCAGGCCATTATGGATATGGATGTGAACGCGATGATGACCGTGATCCCCCGCATCTCCAGCCCGGCACTGACCGCACAGGAAATTGCAGAGATGGACCCGGCAGATCTCACTGCCATGTCGGTTGAGGTTGTCACTTTTTTGTTGAAGAAGTCGGTGCTTGCCGGTTTACCGACAGCCTGACGGTTGACGATCTGGTGGCAGATATCGCCACCATTTTTCACTGGCCGCCATCCGTTACTGACGTTATGCCGCTGACAGAAGTGCTGGAATGGCGGTATAAAGCGATTCAGAGAAGCGGGGCCAACGATGAGTGATAATAACCTGCGCCTGCAGGTCATTCTTAATGCGGTTGACAAACTCACCCGCCCATTCCGTGCTGCACAGGCCAGTTCGAAAGAGCTGGCTGGCGCAATCAGAAACTCCCGTGACGCATTAAAGCAACTCAATCAGGCGGGTAACAGCCTGGAAAAATTTCGCAAGCTGCAGGCCGATAACAAAAGGTTAGGCGACAGGCTGAACTATGCCAGACAGAAGGCAAATTTGCTTAGTTCTGAGGTGGAAGCGATGGAACAACCATCACAACGGCACCTTGTGGCTTTAGGTCGGCAAACGCTGGCAGTCCAACGCCTGGAAGAACAACAAAAATATTTGCAGAAGCAAACGGCGCTTGTGCGTGCAGAACTGTATCGGGCGGGAATTTCTGCGAACGATGATGCGGGAGCAACTGCCCGTTTAGCCCGTGAAACATCACGTTATAACCAGGAATTGTCGAAACAGGAGGCGCGGCTGAAGCGACTGGGGGAAGCTCAGCGCAGGATGAATGCGGCGCGTGCCAGTTATGCCCGTTCGCTGGAGGTGCGTGATCGTATTGCAGGAGCCGGAGCCACCACCACGGCTGCAGGGCTGGCAATGGGGACACCAGTGATGGCGGCAGTAAAAAGCTATACCAGCATGGAAGATGCCATGAAAGGTGTGGCAAAGCAGGTCAATGGTCTGCGTGACGATAATGGCAACCGCACTGCACGTTTTTATGAAATGCAGGATGCCATCAAGGCTGCCAGCGAACAGTTGCCGATGGAAAACGGTGCGGTGGACTTCGCTGCACTGGTTGAAGGTGGTGCGCGTATGAACGTCGCAAACCCTGACGACAGCTGGGAAGACCAGAAACGTGACCTGCTGGCCTTCGCCAGTACGGCGGCAAAGGCGGCAACAGCCTTTGAGCTGCCAGCGGATGAACTGTCAGAAAGTCTGGGGAAAATCGCCCAGCTCTACAAAATACCTACCCGCAATATTGAACAGCTCGGCGATGCGCTGAACTATCTGGATGATAACGCCATGTCGAAAGGGGCGGACATCATTGATGTCATGCAACGTCTGGGCGGTGTGGCTGACCGTCTGGATTATCGTAAAGCGGCGGCACTGGGTTCCACCTTTCTGACACTGGGCGCTGCGCCGGAGGTTGCAGCCAGTGCAGCAAACGCGATGGTGCGTGAATTGTCCATTGCCACCATGCAAAGCAAGAGTTTCTTTGAAGGGATGAATCTGCTGAAACTCAATCCTGAAGTGATTGAAAAGCAGATGACGAAGGATGCGATGGGAACTATCCAGCGTGTGCTGGAGAAGGTGAACGCACTGCCGCAGGACAAGCGTCTGTCTGCCATGACCATGTTGTTTGGTAAAGAGTTTGGTGATGACGCGGCGAAACTGGCAAACAACCTGCCGGAACTGCAGCGCCAGCTAAAACTGACAGCGGGCAATGATGCGCTCGGTTCCATGCAGAAAGAATCCGACATCAACAAGGACTCACTTTCTGCTCAGTGGTTGCTGGTTAAAACCGGAGCGCAGAACACCTTCAGCAGCCTGGGCGAAACGCTGCGCCAGCCGCTGATGGATATTCTGTACACGGTGAAAAGCATTACGGGGGCGTTGCGCCGCTGGGTGGAAGCTAACCCGGAACTGACAGGCACACTGATGAAAGTAGCGGCTGTTGTGGCTGCGGTTACCGTAGGCCTCGGCACCTTAGCGGTGGCGCTGGCTGCAGTGCTGGGGCCGCTGGCAGTGATCCGTCTGGGATTCTCTGTGCTGGGTATCAAAACGTTACCTTCCGTTACGGCAGCAGTAACTCGAACCAGCAGCGCGTTGTCTCGGCTGGCTGGCGCTCCACTGGCACTGCTGCGACGCGGGCTTGCTTCATCGGGCAACGCAGCGGGTTTACTTACTGCGCCGTTGTCGTCTTTGCACCGCACGGCATCACTGACGGGAAATGTCCTGAAAACTGTAGCAGGTGCGCCGGTTGCACTGTTGCGGTCTGGATTATCCGGTTTACGTGCGGTTGCTGTGATGTTTATGAATCCACTGGCAGCACTACGCGGCGGGCTGGCTGCCACAGGCACGGTGCTGCGAGTACTGGCATCTGGTCCACTGGCGATGTTGCGCGTTGCCCTGTATGCCGTATCTGGTCTGTTAGGTGCTCTGCTCAGTCCGATAGGTCTTGTGGTTACTGCACTGGCGGGTGTGGCACTGGTTGTCTGGAAATACTGGCAACCCATCACCGCATTTCTCGGTGGCGTGGTGGAAGGATTCAAAGCGGCGGCAGGTCCCATCAGTGCAGCGTTCGAACCGCTTAAGCCTGTGTTCCAGTGGATTGGCGACAAAGTGCAGGCGCTGTGGGGCTGGTTTACTGATCTGCTGACGCCCGTTAAGTCGACCTCTGCCGAACTGCAGAGTGCAGCGGCAATGGGGCGGAGATTCGGGGAGGCACTGGCGGAAGGGCTGAATATGGTCATGCATCCGCTGGACTCCCTGAAATCTGGCGTTTCATGGTTGCTGGAGAAACTCGGCATTGTCAGTAAAGAGGCTGCAAAGGCGAAACTGCCGGAAAGAGTGACGCGTCAGCAACCTGCGACGGTGAATGCAGACGGTAAAGTGATGATGCCATCGGGTGGTTTTCCGTCATGGGGATATGGCTTTGCGGGGATGTATGACAGCGGCGGCTATATCCCGCGCGGGCAGTTTGGCATCGTCGGTGAAAACGGGCCGGAAATTGTTAACGGCCCGGCAAATGTGACCAGCCGGAGAAATACAGCTGCACTGGCTGCCGTTGTTGCCGGAATGATGGGTGTTGCTGCCGCGCCTGCAGAGCTTCCACCGTTGCATCCGTTGGCACTTCCCGCGAAAGGCGGCGAAGCGATGTTGAGTCGTGCAGCCACTGTGCCGCCCGTTCAACGGATTGAGGCACCGACGCAGATCATCATTCAGACGCAGCCAGGACAAAGTGCGCAGGATATTGCGCGGGAGGTGGCCCGCCAGCTTGATGAACGTGAACGCAGGCTGAAGGCAAAAGCCAGGAGTAACTACAGCGATCAGGGGGGATACGACGCATGATGATGGTGCTGGGATTATACGTGTTTATGCTGCGCACCGTGCCGTATCAGGAGCTGCAGTATCAGCGCAGCTGGCGACATGCGGCTAACAGCCGGGTTAACCGACGCCCGTCAACGCAGTTTCTGGGACCGGATAACGACATGCTGACGCTTTCTGGCGTTCTTATGCCGGAAATAACAGGCGGCAGGCTGTCGTTGTTGGCACTGGAGCAGATGGCAGAACAGGGGAAAGCATGGCCCCTGATTGAAGGCAGCGGCACGATTTACGGCATGTATGTGATTGAGGGACTGAATCAGACTAAAACGGAGTTTTTCCGCGACGGTATGCCGCGCAGGATTGAGTTCACCCTGTCGCTAAAACGCGTGGATGAATCCCTGTCCGATATGTTCGGTGATCTCAGTGCGCAACTGAATAATCTGCAGGGAACGGAAACATCTGCCTTAAGCGATATCAGTAAAACGGTGGGAGGGCTGCTGTCGTGAATTTCAGCTTTGAACTGCTTAACAAAGGCAACAAAACTCCGGCATTCAGCATCAGTATTGAAGGCAGGGATATCACCACTGTGCTGGACAACCGCCTGATGGGGCTGACGCTGACGGATAACCGGGGATTTGAAGCGGACCAGCTTGATCTGGAGCTGGACGACGCCGATGGAAAAATCGTGCTGCCGCGCCGTGGTGCGGTCATTACGCTGGCGCTGGGCTGGAAGGGGCAGCCGCTTTTCCCGAAAGGGGCATTCACGGTGGACGAGATTGAACACACTGGCGCACCGGACCGCCTGACTATCCGGGCGCGAAGTGCTGATTTTCGGGAAACCCTGAATACCCGCCGTGAAAAATCGTGGCATAACACCACCATCGGGGAAGTGGTGAAGGAAATAGCCGCGCGGCACAAGCTGAAGATGGCACTGGGTAAAGAGCTGTCGGATAAGCCCGTGGAGCATATAGACCAGACTAATGAGAGTGACGGCAGTTTTCTGATGCGACTGGCGCGACAGTACGGTGCCATCGCGTCGGTGAAAAATGGCAATCTGTTATTCATCCGGCAGGGGCAGGGCAAAAGCGCCACTGGTAAACCACTGCCAGTGATCACTATCACACGCAAGGACGGCGACAGTCATCGCTTTACCTTGGCAGATCGCGGAGCCTACACGGGCGTAATTGCCAGCTGGTTGCATACCCGTGAACCTGCGAAGAAAGAAAGCACCACGGTGAAGCGTAAGCGCAGAACTAAGAAGCAGAAGAAAGAGCCGGAAGCGAAGCAGGGCGATTACCTGGTGGGTACGGATGAAAACGTGCTGGTACTTAATCGCACTTATGCCAACCGGAGCAACGCCGAACGAGCGGCGAAAATGCAGTGGGAACGCCTGCAACGCGGCGTTGCGTCCTTCTCGCTACAACTGGCGGAAGGGCGGGCAGATCTCTACACGGAAATGCCAGTGAAAGTCAGTGGCTTTAAACAGCCGATAGATGATGCGGAATGGACTATTACCACCCTGACGCATACTGTCAGCCCGGATAACGGTTTTACGACCAGTCTGGAGCTTGACGTGAAGATTGATGATTTCGAAATGGAATGATTCTTCGCAATGGAGAACTTTTAAGTTTTCAAAATGGAATAATTCGGTATCATTATTGTGAATTTAGCAAAAATGGGGAGAACTCGAAAAATGATGATTTGCCCACTGTGTGGAAGTGCCGCCCATACTCGCAGCAGTTTTCAGGTATCTTCATTGACCAAAGAGCGTTACAACCAGTGCCAGAACATTAACTGCAGCCATACTTTTGTTACCCATGAAACTTTTGTTCGTTCGATTGCAACACCAAAAGAGTCAAATCCGGTTCAGCCGCATCCTCATAAATTTAAACAGGTGGGTTTGCCGATTTAAATGGCGACATAACTACATGATTTAAAACTATACTTTTCTATAAGTTGAGGTTAAATTAACAATGCCTGACGTTAGCGGGGATTTATCCCCACTCCGTAGATATGTAGTTTGTCGCTTTGCGACTGCGGACCGATTACCTGATTGCCATGTAATCGGACGCCGACTTGTTAAGCTTTCTGGGCTAACTGGTTGTTATTTTTTATTTAGTTAGGGCCATGCGCTTGCGCTAAGAGACGTCAGGTATCTATGGAGGAACAAGTTATGGATACAAACGAACTTGGCTTAGTTAAGGCGCGTGTTGAACTGATCACCGCTATGCTCAAATGCGCAACCGCGTTTGTTGGCTTAGTTGGTGCGGTTTACGCCGTTCTTAACATGGCCTTCAACTACAACAATTTAACTCATGACAATAGAAGTTCAAAGGTGGGAAGATAAATTTGAGATTAAGCCCGGGGTTTGGGTTTATGTCCCAAGCGTTGAGGCACGTAAAGTCGGAGGGAAGATACTTCAGGCTGTCAGAAACAAGTGGATTCCGCCACTCTATTTTTACCATCTAAGAACTGGTGGGCATCTTAAAGCTGCCAGATTACACTTAAAAAGTGATTTTTTTGCCGTTGTTGATATTAAACAATTTTTTCAGTCAACGAGCCGTAGTCGTATCACCCGTGATCTAAAGAGCTACTTCACCTATTCTCAAGCGCGGGAAATCTCAACATTTTCAACTGTAAGAAACTTGTCCCATAGTCCACATAAGCATGTCCTCCCTTTTGGTTTTGTTCAATCTCCAATACTTGCAACCCTCTGCTTAGATAAAAGTTATTTTGGTAGCTTACTACGCCGATTGAACAAACATCATGATCTCAAGCTAAGTGTGTTTATGGATGATGTGATCATCTCGTCAAACGATTTGGCCCAATTACAAGCGGCTTACGACGAAGCACTAGTGGCAATGCGTAAATCTGGTTATCAAGCCAACATGAGTAAAACTCAGGTACCATCGTCAAAGATTAGCGTGTTTAATTTAACTTTGAGTAAGGGAGTTATGAAAGTCACATCTCAGAAAATGAATGACTTCCTGATTGATTTCTATTCAAGCAATTATGAGCCGCACAGAATAGGGGTCAAAAACTACGTCGAAGCTGTTAATCCAGGGCAAGCGAAACTCTTTAAGTTGTAATTGCGATCGCATGTAGTAGGAACTGGGCTTGACTGAATGCCTGCCGCCATTTTGCCGCCACTACCAAAGAAAAAGGGGCTACGCTTTCACGTAACCCCTTGATTTATTTGGTGGAGCTGGCGGGAGTTGAACCCGCGTCCGAAATTCCTACATCCTCGGCACTACATGCTTAGTCAGTCTTTACATTCGCTTGCCAGCTGCGGACAGACACGCCACTAACAAACTAGCCTGATTAGATTTAACGCTTCAACCCCAGGCAGGGCATCCACGCGATCTCTTTTGGGTTTGACCTCTCTTTGATCCCCGTCTTAAGAGCGGAAGCTAGGGAGAGAGGGCTCAGAGCAGGTTATTAAGCTGCTAAAGCGTTGTTTTCGTCGTTTGCGACTATTTTTTGCGGCTTTTTACGAGGCCAACCGCCCCTCGGCATGCACCTTGGGTTTCGCAAATCCCGTCGAATCCAGAATCAGCCCCAATGTGTAGGTCAAGTATAACAGATTTGTGAATGTCGTTACCAGCCCCATTACGCAGGATTGTTTCAACGGGGTGGACGAAAAAGCAGCATCAACAAAGATATAGCGTAAGGGCCAGCGAGAGCTGGCCCTCAGGGGAGGGGGTTAGCGTCCGGCGTGCTTCATAATACGCGCCTTATCCAGCGCCCATTCACGATCCTTCAGGTCGGTACGCTTGTCGTGCTGTTTCTTACCTTTGGCGACGCCGATTTTCACTTTGCACCAGGCGTTCTTCCAGTACAGCGACAGGGCGACGACGGTGTAACCTTCGCGGTTAATGCGGCCGTACAGCGTGTCCAGCTCACGCTGGTTGAGCAGCAGCTTACGGGTGCGCGTCGGGTCGCAGACATAGTGGGTGGAAGCCACGGCCATGGGCGTAAAGTTGGCGCCGAACAGGAAGGCCTCGCCATCCTTCAGGATGACATAGCTATCGCCGATGTTGGCTTTACCTGCACGCAGGGATTTGACCTCCCAGCCCTGCAGGGCGAGACCAGCCTCGTATTCATCTTCGATAAAGTATTCGTGACGGGCGCGTTTATTCAGCGCAATGGTGGCTGATCCAGGTTTGTGGGCTTTTTTCTTAGTCATAATGTCCTGAAGTCATCGTCTTATACACAGTTACCTCGATCGCATCCTGCGAGGTGTACTGCGCATCTTAGCACGAGTTGCGGCACAGCGTTTTTTTTAGCAGCAGATAAATGATATTATTTGCACTGTGTTTAAATGTGGAACCTGCTATGCCTCAGATTAGCCGTACTGCGCTGGTGCCTTTCAGCGCGGAACAGATGTATCAACTGGTAAACGATGTGAAGTCCTATCCTGATTTTCTGCCAGGCTGCACCGGTAGCCGCGTGCTGGAATTCGGGCCGACGCAAATGACGGCGGCGGTTGATGTGTCCAAAGCCGGCATCAGTAAGACCTTCACGACCCGGAATACACTGACCAGCAACCAGAGCATTTTGATGAGCCTGGTGGATGGCCCGTTCAAGAAGCTGATTGGCGGCTGGAAGTTTATTCCGCTGAGCCCGGAGGCGTGCAAAATCGAGTTCCATCTCGATTTTGAGTTTACCAATAAGCTGATTGAGATGGCCTTTGGCCGGGTCTTTAAGGAACTGGCCGCCAACATGGTGCAGGCGTTCACCTCGCGCGCCAAAGAGGTCTACAGTGCCAGCTAATATTCGTGTTGAGGTCGCTTACGCGCTGCCTGAAAAGCAGTATCTGCAGCGGGTCACGCTGGACGAGGGGGCGACGGTCGAGCAGGCGATTATCGCCAGCGGTCTGCTGGCGCTGCGTGATGACATCGATCTGGCGAAAAACAAGCTGGGTATCTATAGTCGTCCGGTAAAGCTGCATGACGAAGTTCACGACGGCGACCGGGTGGAAATCTATCGTCCGCTGATCGCAGACCCGAAAGAGCTGCGTCGCCAGCGGGCAGAGAAAAGCGCCGCAAAGTAACCTGCAGCAGACCGACTATCAGCCATAAAAAAAGCGCTCATCGAGCGCTTTTTGCTTTTCCGGGCCTTACTGACTGGTCAGCGCAGGCTTGTTATCAATGTTAGTCAACACACCGCCGCTGTTGAAGGTCAGGGTTAGGGTCTGCTGAGTCACTTTCTGGTGGCCCGGCTCCTGACGGAAGACATAGAACCAGGTATTGGTGCCGAACGGATCCGTCATCATTGGCGTCCCCAGAGCATAAGCTACCTGCTGTTGCGTCATACCGACACGAATTTTTGCTACATCGTTTGGTGCCAGATAGTTACCCTGGTTGATGTCAGGACGGTAAACCACTCGTTCCAGAGTGGAACAGCCTGCGGTCAACATAAGAAGAACCGCTGCGGCAGCAGTCAGCGTTTTACAGCGCATAGTGATTTGATTCCTTTTTGGGCCCGAGCAGTACGTGGCTCATCTGTAATATGCCGATAATAATAGACCTTCGCGCCGTTGGAAACCTCCGGCTGCAGGTCAGCAGGCAATTTGCTGTTCACTATGACCCTGTGAAAATCAAAAAGTTTACGCTGCAAGCAACTCTTTCGCGTTCGCCAGGGTGTTGCGCGTGACTTCGCTGCCGCCCAGCAGACGGGCCAGCTCCTGCAAGCGAGCACGTTTATCCAGCGGCTGCATATGGGTTTCGGTCATCTCGCCATCGGTCTCTTTGCAGACAAAGAAATGATGGTGGCCGCAGCCTGCGACCTGCGGCAGGTGGGTCACGCACATCACCTGCGTGGACTCGCCCAGCTGGCGCAGCAGCTTGCCGACCACGGCGGCGGTCGGGCCGCTGATGCCGACGTCCACTTCGTCGAAAATCAGCGCCGGGGTTTCCATTTTACGCGCGGTGATCACCTGAATCGCCAGCGCAATGCGCGACAGTTCGCCGCCGGAGGCCACTTTGGCGATTGGCTGCAGCGGCTGACCGGGGTTAGTGGTGACGCGGAACTCAATATGGTCGGCGCCGTCGGCGGTGAGATGGCGTTCATCGAACGCGACCTCAATCGCGAAGACCCCGTGCGGCATCGAAAGTGAGTGCATACTCTCAGTGATAAGCTGGGTCAGCTCGTCGGCGCTGGCCTGACGCAGGGCATGCAGCTGGCGCGCGGTCTCCAGCGCCAGCTGATGATGTTCGACCACCTGCTGGCTGAGGGATTCCAGCGAGCCGGCGCTGTCGTCCAGCAGGCGCTGCTCTTCCAGCATCGCCTGATAAACCGCCGGCAGCTCTTCCGGCATCACCTGATGTTTACGCGCCAGCGCGATTTGTCGGGAAATCCGTTGCTCAAGTTCAAACAGGCGGTTCGGATCGAGATCCAGACGGTCATGGTAGTGGCGCAACTCGTCGCTGGCCTCGCTGAGCTGAATGGCCGCCTCTTCCAGCATATCCAGGACGCCGGAAAGCTTGCTGTCCATGCCCACCAGCTCGCTGACCAGCTGCTTCGCGGTATAAAGCTGGCTCTGCAGATTGGCCTCTTCGCCGTCCGCCAGTACCGTAAGGGCGTGCTGGCAGGTGCTGAGCAGCTGGCCGCTGTTGGCCAGGCGCTTGTACTCTTCGTCAATCTGCTCGAATTCTCCCGGCAGCGGGTTAAATTCGTTCAGCTCTTTAAGCTGATACTGCAGCAGATCGGCGCGGGCGGCGCGCTCCTGGCTCTGCTGCTGATGCTGGGCCAACTCGCGGCAGCTCTGGTGCCACTGGCGATAGTGCTCGGCCATACGCTGAGTAAGCGCATACTCACCGGTATAGCCGTCGAGCAGCGTTTTTTGGTGTTCGGGTTTGGTCAGCAGCTGGTGGGCATGCTGGCCGTGGATCTGGATCAGCAGCTGGCCCAGCTCGCGCAGCTGCGAGAGCGGGACGGCGGTGCCGTTGATGAAGCCGCGCGAGCGGCCGTCGGCGCTGATCACCCGGCGAAGTAAACACTCACGCCCGCTCTCCAGCTGATTCTCTTCCAGCCAGCGCTGGGCGGCAGGGGTATCTTTCAGCGCGAAGCGCGCGCACAGGTCGGCACGGGTGGCGCCGCGACGCACCATGTCGGCTTCCGCTCTGCCGCCGAGGCACAGCCCCAGCGCGTCGATGGCAATGGATTTCCCGGCGCCGGTTTCCCCGGTGATGGCGGTCATGCCGCTGTGGAAATCAATTTCCAGTTCACGAACGATAGCAAAATTACTGATGGTGAGTTGCGCCAACATAGCTGCCTTCCTGTATGAAAAACCAATACTGTGTTTTCGTACAGTATAGACTGGTTTTTTATCCAGTAAAGAGGCAGCCGTGAAAATCAGAACAATTTTTTTGACCAGCCGAGCTTGGTGCTTAATGTATTGAAATAGCTGTAATCTTTAGGGTGAATCAGATTGAGGTGATAATCACAGCGGCGAATGAGGACATCTTCGCCATCCTGGATCGGCAGGGCAATCTGGCTGTCGCAGCTGATCTCCAGATCGCTGCAGCGGTGAGAGAAGCGTAGGCGGATGGTGCTGTCGCCGTTGATCACCAGCGGTCGCGCTGAAAGGGTGTGCGGGAACATCGGCACCAGGGTGATGGCGTCCAGCGACGGCGTAAGGATTGGGCCGCCAGCCGACAGCGAGTAGGCGGTGGAGCCGGTCGGAGTGGAGATAATCAGGCCATCGGATCGCTGAGAGAACGCAAAGACTTCGTCGATATAGACTTCGAACTCAATCATATGCGCCACTTTGCCGGGGTGCAGCACCACTTCGTTGATGGCGGTGCTGATACGTTTCTGGCAATCCTGCTGACACACCTGGGCCTCCAGCAGAAAGCGTTTCTCGGCGATGTAGTGGCCTTCCAGCACGTCGGCGAGCTGCTGCAGGGCGTTGTCCGGGTCAAGGTCGGTGAGAAAGCCGAGGTTGCCGCGGTTAATGCCGATGACGTTAATGTCGTAACGGGCCAGGGTCCGCGCCGCGCCGAGCATATTGCCGTCGCCGCCCACCACCACCGCGAGATCGGCCTGTTGGCCAATCTCCGCCAGCGTGCCGGTTTTCACGTTGCTGAGCTGAAGTTCATGGGCGATCTGCTGTTCAACCAGCACTTCATACCCTTTGCTGCACAGCCAGCGCCAGAGCATTTCATGTGTGGTCAGGGCGGTGGGGTGACGAGGATGTCCCACAATGCCGATACACTTGAAATGGTTCTTCATGATCTGGATGTCCTTGCGTTAAATGAAATAGTGACAATCTGTCCGCTTCCCTTGAAACCCGGAAACTGATCCCCATAATAAGCGAAGTTAGCGAGATGAATGCGAAAAAAACGCGGAGAAATTCATGAGTAGTAAAGAACAGAAAACGCCTGAGGGGCAAGCCCCGGAAGAAATTATCACGGAGCAGCACGACGACGTTGAGGCGGTAGAGCCTGAAGTTTCGGCTGAGCAGGTGGATCCGCGCGATGAAAAAATTGCGAATCTGGAAGCCCAGCTGGCTGAAGCGCAGAAACGTGAACGTGAAGTGATGCTGCGTGCCAAAGCCGACGAAGATAACCTGCGTCGTCGTACCGAGCAGGATATCGAGAAAGCGCACAAATTCGCGCTGGAAAAATTCGTCAATGAACTGCTGCCGGTGATCGACAGCCTGGACCGCGCGCTGGAAGTGGCTGACAAGGCTAACCCGGAGCTGGCGCCGATGGTGGAGGGGATCGAACTGACCCTGAAATCTATGCTGGACGTAGTGCGTAAGTTCGGCGTGGAAGTGATCGCCGACACCAACGTTCCGCTGGATCCGAACGTCCACCAGGCCATTGCGATGGTCGAGTCTGAAGATGTGGCGGCGGGCAACGTGCTGGCCGTGATGCAGAAAGGTTATACCCTGAACGGCCGTACTATTCGCGCCGCGATGGTGACGGTAGCGAAAGCGAAATAACGCTTGCTGCCTTGGTCAACGGCTGCCTGCGGGCGGCCGTTTTTTGTGTCATCGCTGCTGGCGCGAGATAAAAAAAACGGCGGGCCGCAGCCCACCGTGATATTAATTCCTTCGCTCGCGCTACTCCGCGACGCTCTCGCGTAATGATTTCACCGGCATCACTTTCACCTGTTTGATCATGTTGTCCTGCACGTCGAGGATATCTATATCGTACTGCTCAATGCGCACGCGGGTGCCCGGGACCGGGATCTCTTCCAGCGCTTCGAGGATAATACCGTTGACGGTGCGCGCTTCATCTTCCGGCAGGTGCCAGTTAAACGCTTTGTTGATTTCGCGAACGTTGGCGCTGCCGTCGATAATCACCGTGCCGTCGTTAAGCGGGGTCACTTCCTCCGCCAGGGTGGGTGACATGGAGGTGGTGAAGTCGCCGACAATCTCTTCAAGAATATCTTCGACGGTGACCAGCCCCTGAATATCGCCGTATTCATCGACCACCAGACCGACTTTCTTTTTATTGCGCTGAAATTTCACCAGCTGGGTGCTGAGCGGCGTGCCTTCCGGCACAAAGTAGATCTCATCTGCCGCCCGCAGCATGATCTCTTTTGTGAACTCTTTCTTCTCCGTCATCAGACGGTAGGCTTCGCGAACGCGCAGCATGCTGATGGCATCGTCCAGCGAATCGCGGTAGAGCACGATGCGGCCATGCGGGGAGTGGGTCAGCTGGCGGACGATAGATTTCCAGTCATCATTGATGTCGATGCCGACAATCTCATTGCGCGGCACCATGATGTCGTTAACGCTGACCTTCTCCAGGTCCAGCACCGACAGCAGCATATCCTGATTGCGTCGTGAGATTTGTGAACGGGATTCATTCACAATCGTGCGCAGTTCATCTTTGCTCAGGGCGCTGCTGATGACGGTATCGGTGCGGATGCCCATCATGCGCATCAGTATGCGGGTGATGGTATTCAGCAGCCACACCAGCGGCATCATCAGCACCTGCAGGGGCGCCAACAGGAAGCTGCTGGGGTAGGCAACCTTTTCCGGATAGAGGGCGGCGATGGTCTTCGGCAGCACTTCGGCAAATACCAGCACCACAAAGGTAAGTACGCCGGTGGCGATCGCGACGCCGGCGTCGCCGTACAGGCGCATGCCGACGATGGTGCCCAGCGCCGAGGCGAGAATGTTGACAAGGTTATTGCCGATCAGCACAAGGCTAATCAGGCGGTCCGGCTTGCGCAGCAGCTTCTCCACGCGCTTGGCGGGGCGGTTGCCTTGTTTCGCCATGTGGCGCAACCGGTAGCGGTTCAGCGTCATCATGCCGGTTTCGGAACCGGAGAAATAGGCAGAGATAATCACCATGACGATCAGCGTTATGATCAGCGTGGTGGTGGAGATATGTTCCACGTAGGATTCCTTAAAAGACTTAGCTCACGAACTGCTGCAGCACGCGGCTACCAAAATAGGCCAGCGTCAGCAGACCGGCGCCAGCGACGCTGAACCAGACCACACGACGTCCGCGCCACCCTTCATGATAGTGCCCCCACAGCAGGACGATATAGACGAACCACGCAATAATCGACAGCACCGCTTTATCGATATTTTCGCTGCTGAACAGATTGTGCATGTAGAACAGGCCGCTGCACAGCGTCAGGGTCAGCAGCACCACGCCGACCTGGGTGATGTGGAACATTTTGCGCTCAATGCTCATCAGCGGCGGCATTTCGCTGCTGAAGGCCAGCTTTTTATTCTTGAGCTGGTAGTCGATCCACGCCAGCTGCAGCGCATACAGCGCGGCAATGATCAGCGTGGCGTACGAGAAGAGCGACAGGCCGATATGCACCAGCATCCCCGGGGTGGTTTCCAGGTGGGTGATATATTCGTTAGGCACGAATGTGGCGAAGGCCAGGTTGATCAGCGCGAAGGCATAGACGATAGGCAGCAGCAGCCAGCCGCGATTGCGCGAGGCCACGATAGTCATCACCGTACAGATCATCAGGCTGACCAGCGACCCGACGTTCAGTAAGCTGAGATTTTGCCCGCTCTCGCCGCCGGGGAATATCCGTGCTTCCAGCGCAAAAGCATGGCAGATCAAGGCGATAGTCGCAGATAAAATCGCCATTCGCCGCCAGCTGCTGTTTTTTTGCAGCAAGCCGGGGATAATCAGCGCGAGGCTGACGGAGTAGGCGACAAGGGCGAGTAGAGCAAAAACAGGCATAGGTGTCGGCTGTTGGCTAAATAAGAAAGAGAAGCAGTATAACGTTAGCAGGCCTCTGCTCCAACCGTTGCAGCACATTCAGATTGATGTCGTGTTATACTCCGCCACATTCGTTTTGTGTGTCGCTGCGGCGACCGACCGTTTCCACCTCAGGCGAGAGACAATGTTTGATAATTTAACCGATCGTTTGTCGCGTACGCTGCGCAACATTAGCGGCCGCGGACGCCTTACAGAAGACAATATTAAAGACACCCTGCGCGAAGTGCGCATGGCGCTGCTGGAAGCGGACGTTGCGCTTCCGGTGGTCCGTGATTTCATCAGCCGCGTCAAAGAGAGCGCGGTCGGCCATGAAGTCAATAAAAGCCTGACCCCGGGTCAGGAGTTCGTCAAAATCGTCCGCAACGAGCTGGTGGCGGCGATGGGCGAAGAGAACCAGACGCTCGACCTGGCCGCGCAGCCGCCGGCCGTGGTGCTAATGGCGGGCCTGCAAGGTGCTGGTAAAACCACCAGCGTCGGTAAGCTGGGGAAATTCCTGCGCGAGAAGCACAAGAAGAAAGTGCTGGTCGTTTCCGCGGACGTTTACCGCCCGGCGGCGATCAAGCAGCTGGAAACCCTGGCCGAGCAGGTCGGCGTCGATTTCTTCCCGTCTGATGTCGGGCAGAAGCCGGTTGATATCGTCAACGCGGCGCTGAAAGAAGCGAAACTCAAATTCTACGACGTGCTGCTGGTGGATACCGCCGGTCGTCTGCACGTTGACGAAGCGATGATGGACGAAATCAAGCACGTCCACGCCGCCATTAACCCGGTTGAAACCCTGTTCGTCGTCGATGCGATGACCGGTCAGGATGCGGCGAATACCGCGAAGGCCTTTAACGAAGCGCTGCCGCTGACCGGCGTGGTGCTGACCAAAGTGGACGGCGACGCCCGCGGCGGCGCGGCGCTGTCGATTCGCCATATTACCGGCAAGCCGATTAAATTCCTCGGCGTCGGCGAGAAAACCGAAGCGCTGGAGCCGTTCCATCCGGACCGCGTCGCTTCCCGTATCCTCGGCATGGGCGACGTGCTGTCGCTGATCGAAGATATCGAGAGCAAGGTTGACCGCGCGCAGGCCGAGAAGCTGGCCTCCAAGCTGAAGAAAGGCGACGGTTTCGACCTCACCGACTTCCTTGAGCAGCTGCGCCAGATGAAAAACATGGGCGGCATGGCCAGCCTGATGGGCAAGCTGCCGGGCATGGGGCAGATCCCGGACAACGTGAAAGCGCAGATGGACGACAAAGTGCTGGTGCGTATGGAAGCGATCATCAACTCGATGACCCTGAAAGAGCGCGCTAAGCCGGAAATCATCAAAGGTTCGCGTAAGCGCCGTATCGCCGCCGGCTGCGGCATGCAGGTGCAGGATGTGAACCGTCTGCTCAAGCAGTTCGACGACATGCAGCGCATGATGAAGAAGATGAAGTCGAAAGGCGGCATGATGAAGATGATGCGCGGGATGAAAGGGATGATGCCGCCAGGCTTCCCGGGTCGTTAAAAACAAGGGCATAAGGCTATCTTGTTTGCCATTTTAGCGCCGGGGTGTGCTCGCCATCCTCACGTACTACCTGTACGTTACAGTGGTTGCGCACACGCTGGTACTAAACTGGCTGCACCGCCGACGGCCTTTTACAGCAGACTTATCAACTGCTGATTGCATTTTCCCCAGAAATCAGTAAAATTTTCGGGCTTTTAATATGACACCGGGCTCCGTTCCTCGATGGGGCCCGGTTGTTTTATTCACACAAGAGGATGTTATGGTAACTATTCGTTTAGCACGTCACGGCGCTAAAAAGCGTCCGTTCTACCAGGTTGTTGTCACCGACAGCCGTAATGCACGCAACGGTCGCTTCATCGAGCGCGTTGGTTTCTTCAACCCGATCGCTAACGGTGCGGAAGAAGAAACTCGCCTGGATCTGGATCGTATCGCTCACTGGGTTGGCCAGGGCGCTACTGTTTCCGATCGCGTTGCCGCGCTGATCAAAGCCGCTAACAAAGCAGCTTAATCTGTCACGGTGGTCATGATGAGCAAGCAACACACCGCGCAAGCACCTGTTGATCCGATCGTATTGGGGAAAATGGGTTCTTCCTACGGTATCCGTGGTTGGCTCAGAGTGTTTTCCTCCACCGAAGACGCCGAAAGCATTTTTGACTATCAGCCCTGGTTAATCCAGAAGGCGGGTCAGTGGCAGGTCGTTGAGCTGGAAAGCTGGCGCCACCACAATCAGGACATCATCATCAAGCTGAAAGGCGTTGACGATCGTGATGCCGCGAATCTACTGACTAATTGCGAAATTATCGTGGATTCATCGCAGTTGCCGGAGCTGGAAGAGGGTGACTACTACTGGAAAGACCTGATGGGCTGCCAGGTAGTTACGACGGAAGGCTATAGCCTCGGTAAAGTCATCGATATGATGGAAACCGGGTCGAATGACGTGCTCGTCATCAAGGCAAACCTGAAAGATGCATTTGGTATCAAGGAGCGGTTGGTTCCGTTCCTCGATGGGCAGGTTATCAAGAAAGTCGATCTCACTACGCGTACTATCGAAGTAGATTGGGATCCTGGTTTTTAAATTCTCCGGATAAACGGTAAAAGACGGCGCTATGTGGATTGGCATAATTAGCCTGTTTCCTGAAATGTTCCGCGCAATTACCGATTACGGGGTAACTGGCCGGGCAGTAAAAAATGGCCTGCTGAGCATCGAAAGCTGGAGTCCTCGCGACTTCACGCATGACCGGCACCGTACCGTGGACGATCGTCCTTACGGCGGCGGACCGGGGATGCTAATGATGGTGCAACCCTTACGGGATGCCATTCATGCAGCAAAAGCCGCGGCAGGTGAAGGCGCGAAGGTGATTTATCTGTCACCTCAGGGACGCAAGCTTGATCAAGCGGGCGTCAGCGAACTGGCAACGAATCAGAAACTGATTCTGGTGTGCGGTCGCTACGAAGGGATAGACGAGCGCGTAATCCAAACCGAAATTGACGAAGAATGGTCAATCGGCGATTACGTTCTCAGCGGTGGTGAGTTACCGGCAATGACGCTGATTGACTCCGTTTCCCGGTTCATTCCGGGAGTACTGGGCCATGAAGCATCGGCAACGGAAGATTCCTTTGCTGATGGGTTGCTGGATTGCCCCCACTATACCCGTCCTGAAGTGTTAGAGGAGATGGAAGTACCGCCAGTATTGCTGTCGGGAAACCATGCTGAGATACGTCGCTGGCGTCTGAAGCAGTCGCTGGGCCGCACCTGGCTTAGAAGACCTGAACTTCTGGAAAACCTGGCTCTGACTGAAGAGCAAGCAAAGCTGCTGGCGGAGTTCAAAACTGAACACGCGCAACAGCAGCATAAACATGATGGGCAGGCGTGAGCCCCCAATATCAGTTTACCCAGGATAAGAGATTAAATTATGAGCAACATTATTAAGCAACTTGAACAAGAACAGATGAAGCAGGACGTACCTTCCTTCCGTCCGGGTGATACCGTGGAAGTGAAAGTATGGGTTGTTGAAGGTTCCAAAAAACGTCTGCAGGCATTCGAGGGCGTGGTTATCGCTATTCGTAACCGCGGTCTGCACTCTGCATTCACTGTTCGCAAAATTTCCAACGGCGAAGGCGTTGAGCGTGTCTTCCAGACTCACTCTCCGGTAGTTGACAGCATTGCTGTTAAACGTCGTGGTGCTGTACGTAAAGCTAAACTGTACTACCTGCGTGAGCGCACTGGTAAGTCTGCTCGTATCAAAGAGCGTCTTAACTAAGATTCGCTTTCGCGACATCCTGATAGAAAGGGCTGGCCAGATGGCTGGCCCTTTTTTTATCTTTGTTGTAACCATCGTGATGTAAATCATTTACAATACGCCCTCTATACGGAGGGGCGGTGGTCAGCAACAGTTTTCAGCAAACGACACCTAAACGGCGAGCCGCCTGGCTGGCGCTGTTGGCGATCCTGCTGATCGTGGTGGCCCCCCTGATCTCCGTCTCCCTGCAAAAAGACCCCATGAGCGCCATGCCCGGCATGCACCACGCCATGATGATGGATAGCTCGTCCGCGAGCATGGCGCAGATGCCCGGGCACAAGATGGCAATGATGCACAGCACAGACGGCGCTAAGCATACCGGACACGAAATGCCGCTGGACCATGCCGAAGCGTGTGGCTATTGCGTGCTGTTAGCCCATGTCCCGGGGCTCCTTTTCGCGCTGGCGCTGTTCGTCGCCATGCTCCTGCGGCGCATTCGCCTGCCGGTTTCTCGCCCGGTATTAAAGCACTGGCACTACTTTCCCTGGCTCTACCCCGAAACCCGCGCCCCGCCGCGGTTGTCTGCTTTTTCCCTTTAATAAAAATCAATCTGCGCACCGCGCAACGACCTCTTTTGCTTTAAAAAAGGAAAAGTATGACAACCTGCACCTCGCGCGCGGCATGGCTGAACCTGCTGCGTCGCCTCCATTTCTATATTGGTCTGTTTATCGGACCGTTTATCTGTGTCGCTGCCCTGACCGGCACGCTGTACGTGGCGACGCCGCAGCTGGAAAACTGGCTCTATCACGACGCGCTGCATGGCCTTGCCGAGGGGACTCCGCAGCCGCTCAGCGCCCAGATTGCGGTGGCCGAAGAAGCGACCCAGGGCAATCTGCGGCTGCTGGCGGTGCGTCCGGCGCCTGCGTTGGGCGAGACCACGCGCATTATGTTTGCCGATCCGGGTCTCGGAGAGTCGGAATCCCGGGCTATTTTTGTCGATCCGATCGCGCTGCGGGTGAAGGGCGATATGACGGTCTACGGCACCAGCGGCATCCTGCCGCTGCGCCAGTGGATTGATTATGCGCATCGCTCTCTGCTGCTGGGCGACAGCGGGAGGTTATACAGCGAACTGGCCGCCTCCTGGATGTGGGTGGCCGCGCTCGGAGGCATTGCCCTGTGGGCGATGACGCGTCCAAAACGGCGGCTGAATAACGCCCTGCAGAACCATCGTCGGCTGCACGTGACGCTGGGCTGGGGCCTACTGGTGGGTATGCTGCTCTTCTCCGCCACCGGCCTGACCTGGTCGCAATGGGCCGGCGGCAATGTGGACAAAATGCGGGCAGCGTTCGGCTGGCTGACGCCGCAGGTCAATACCCAGCTGCATGGCGAGATGCCGATGACGCACGATCCCCACGCCGGACATCATATGGATGCGATGGCCATGGCCCAGCATCAGCCGGCGCTGCAGCAGGCCCAGTTTGACCAGGCGCTGGCGGCGGCCCGTCAGGCGGGGCTGAACGCCAGCCGGCTGGAGATCCGTCCGCCAGTGTCAGACGACCGCGCCTGGACGGTGAATGAGATCGACCGTCGCTGGCCGACGCAGGTGGACGCGGTGGCGATCGATGGCGCCACGATGCAGGTGGTGGATCGCACGCGTTTTGCCGACTTTCCGCTGATGGCGAAGCTCACCCGCTGGGGCGTCGATTTCCATATGGGGATCCTCTTTGGTCTGGCGAATCAGCTGCTGCTGGTGGGATTTGGCTGCGCGCTGTGCGTTACCATCGGGGTGGGGTACCGGTTATGGTGGATCCGCCGTCCGCCTCAGGCCGCCTGGGATCCGGCGCATTCGCTGCTGCAGGCGTGGCTGTCGCTCGCCTGGCCTGCCCGAAGCCTGGTGCTTGGGCTGGCGTTTGCCCTTGGATTGGCCATGCCGTTAATGGGAGCCAGCCTGTTGCTGTTCATTGCCGTTGACTACCTGCGCTGGCGCGCGGCAACGGCAATGAGGATGATGAAGTCCAGCGACTAAGTGAAGACTTACGGCGTGCTGATGACCACCGTTACCCGGCGGTTTTCGGCGCGCCCGGCCGCCGTGTCGTTGCTGGCGATCGGGTATTTTTTGCCAAGGCCGCGGGTGACTAAATTACTGCGTGGGACATGAGCGCCTTCCGCCCAGGCATCGGCCACGCTGTTGGCCCGCTTAAGCGACAGGGCTTCATTGTAACTATCTTCACCATAATTATCGGTATGGCCTTCAAGGCGGCTATGGGTGATCCCGGTAGCCGCCAGCCGCGAGGCCATCGTGGTGATCTGCTGGCGGCTGTCGGGACGTAGTCGGTAGTCATTCTTGTCAAACAGGATGCTATCGGATAAGCCCAGGGACCAATCGCCATTGCTTTCAGTGAAGCCGTAAGATTTCATCGCCGCCACCTGCTCCGGGGTAAATTTTCCCTGAGGAGCCTGGCAACCTGTCAAAAGCGCCGCCGCCATCAGGGCGGGGACGAAATATTTTCTGATCATAATGAGTCCTTTATTATTTCAGCGTCTGCTGGATACGTTGGTTTTTCATCCGATACATATTCTGATCGGCAAGTTCTTGCAGTGATTCCGCGGTGGCGTGTTCCCACGCCAGGGCATAACCGACGCTCAGCGAGAGCGTGGCGCTATGACCGTTGTGCAGGTTGAATGGCGGAAGAAATTGTTCCGTTAGCGC
Source organism: Klebsiella sp. 28 (assembly GCF_018223905.1). Lineage (NCBI taxonomy): Bacteria > Pseudomonadati > Pseudomonadota > Gammaproteobacteria > Enterobacterales > Enterobacteriaceae > Klebsiella > Klebsiella sp. 28. The sequence continues at coordinate 12,557 of NZ_JAGRQY010000108.1, read as the reverse complement.
CTGGCACAGGGCCTGCACTTCTGCTTCCGAGCGCACCTCGCGCAGCAGAACGGCAAACTCATCGCCGCCAAGACGCCACGCCAGATGGCGTTTACCGGCAAAAGTCATCAGGCGGCTGGCGACCTCCATCAGCACTTTATCGCCCGCCGCATGCCCCCAGTTGTCGTTAATCAGTTTGAAATTATCGCCATCAAGAAACAGCAATGCCGAGGTTTGATGATCGACTTCATTCTGCATCAGCTCGGCGAGCGCGTTACGAAAGGCGGCGCGGTTAGCCAGGCCGGTCAACGGATCGTGTAACGAACTGCGCAACAGCTGCGCGTTTTTGGCCTGCAGCTGGCGCTGCCAGTCCTCCATTTCCCCCAGCAGGCTGTTAAAGTCCTGGGCGAAAAGATGGAACTCCTCGATACGCTCCTCCGGCACCCGCCGGGAGAAGTGGAGGTTTTCACGTATATCATGCACGACCTCAGTGATGCTCTGCAGGGCGGCGACGATCCCCCGGTGTAGGGAGTGGGTCAGCAGCAGGGCGATGAACGAGGCGAGCAGAATGCTGCCGGTCAGCACCAGAATCGAGATACCGAGAAAGTGGCTAATCAGTTCATCAAGCGCGGTCAATCTCAGCTCGCCGATTTGTTTGCCCTGGTGCCAGATGGGCTGCACCGTGGGCTCCGGAAACAGCCATTTACTGATAAGCCCGCTCACTTGCTCTTTATTGGCCAGCGGTTCATGGCGCCACGCGGCGAAGTGCTGCATCTGGCCGTTTAGCACGATTGCCTGGGAGATCTGCCCTTGCTTGCCCAACGACGCGAGGGTCTCCTCTGCCGCCGCGCTGTCGCCAAACACCAGGGCGGCTTCGAGGCTGCGCCCCATGGTCGCGGCAGTGAGCTCAAGATTTTTCTGCGCGTACTGCTTGAGCGTGAAGATTGAGGCTGTACTCAGCAGCAGCCAGACCAGCGTCATGGAGATCACCACGCTTATCACGCTAATGCGACGGAGCGCGCGTTTGAAAGTCGGGCGCGGAGTCTGTGAAAAGTCCTTATTCATGTGGTTTCTTCCGGGCAAGCATCAGGACGTCCGGGTTAACCCGAACCCCGCTGTGCGTCAGAACGTCCAGATTAACGGAGAAGCGGACCCGGTCGTCATTGATGATCAGGCAAAACGCGCTACCAATTGAACAATCCGTATTTTGTTCTGCGATGAGTAACAGCGGCCTCGGGCCATAGCGGCGAGTGAGTTCTGACTGTTCAGTCGGCGATTCGCTGCCAAAATAAAAACCATCGCAGGTCGTTTTTAACGCTTCTTCACGATTACGTACTATCACCGGTTGATAGGGTAATGCATCCGGATCTTCATGAGCCAGGCTATGGGTGAAGCGTGATGAGGCAAAAATGCACAGCTTTGGCGCTCCTGTTAATGACGGCCAACGGGTGTAGGTCACGATCCCGGAAACAATAGCGCGAACATGTTCTGAAGGTCCGGCAGCAAAAACAGGAGATACCGCGATGAGAAAAAATACAGTCAATAAAAGACGGTGTAATACTGTCATTAACGCTTCCGTCAAAGTCGCCATAGCGCGGGAAAAGCCGCTGCCGATGCCCGGCGAAGAATACCACTGTTAATAAAACCCGTCATTAGATGCGCCCTTTGCTTTGGGACAATTCTCACCAGGATTTTTCGTAGTACCGATACCGTGGGTGCGCAAGTTTGGCTTGTTTTTCCTATGTGTAAATATTGTTATACGCATCGCGCCATTGTAAGTGGCAATTAATTCGTTGGTGTAAATTAAAATTTACGGAATATGGATTGAATTCTTTACTTTGTGTGGTATCGTTACGTCATGCCCTCTGAGGCAACCCTTATCGCAAACGAGCTACACAGGATCGCAATCATGCAAAAAGACGCGCTGAACAACGTACATATTACCGACGAACATGTATTAATGACCCCGGAGCAACTGAAGGCGGAATTCCCGCTGAGCGTCGAGCAGGAAGCGCAGATCGCGCACGCCCGTCAGACCATTTCGGATATCATCGCCGGTCGCGATCCGCGCCTGCTGGTGGTATGTGGTCCTTGCTCCATTCACGATCCGGAAGCTGCGATTGAATATGCTCGTCGGTTTAAAGCCCTTGCCGCAGAGGTCAGCGATAGCCTCTACCTGGTGATGCGCGTCTATTTTGAAAAACCCCGTACCACCGTCGGCTGGAAGGGGCTGATTAACGATCCGCACATGGATGGTTCGTTTGATGTTGAAGGCGGCCTGAAGATTGCGCGTCGTCTGCTGGTTGAGCTCGTCAATATGGGACTGCCGCTGGCGACGGAAGCGCTGGATCCCAACAGCCCGCAGTACCTTGGGGATCTGTTCAGCTGGTCCGCTATCGGCGCGCGTACCACGGAATCACAAACGCACCGCGAAATGGCCTCTGGCCTGTCGATGCCGGTCGGCTTTAAAAACGGTACCGATGGTAGCCTGGCCACGGCCATCAACGCCATGCGCGCCGCGGCGATGCCGCACCGTTTCGTCGGCATCAATCAGGCCGGGCAGGTCTGCCTGCTGCAAACGCAGGGTAATCCGAACGGCCATGTGATCCTCCGCGGCGGCAAGGCGCCGAACTACGGTCCGGAAGATGTGGCGAAATGCGAAAAAGAGATGGCGCAGGCGGGACTGAAGCCGTCGCTGATGGTAGATTGCAGTCATGGGAACTCCAATAAAGATTTCCGCCGCCAGCCGGCCGTGGCTGAATCCGTGGTCGCGCAGATCAAAGATGGCAACCGCTCCATTATCGGCCTGATGATCGAAAGTAATATCCACGAAGGCAATCAGTCCTCTGAACAGCCGCGTGAGGCGATGAAATACGGCGTCTCGGTGACGGATGCCTGCATCAGCTGGGAGACTACCGAGGCGCTGCTGCGTGAACTGGATAAGGATCTCCGTGGCCACCTGGCGGCCCGTTTGGTTTAAGAGGAAAGTATGGTTGCTGAACTGACCGCGTTACGCGATCAAATTGATGAAGTGGATAAAGCGTTGCTTAGCCTGCTGGCTAAGCGTCTGGAGCTGGTGGCCGAAGTCGGCGAGGTGAAGAGCCAGTATGGCCTGCCGATTTACGTCCCGGAGCGCGAGTCGGCGATGCTCGCCTCCCGACGTAAAGAGGCGGCTGCGCTCGGCGTACCACCGGATCTGATCGAGGACGTTCTGCGTCGCGTGATGCGGGAATCCTATTCCAGCGAAAACGACAAAGGCTTCAAAACCCTGCAGCCGAATCTGCGGCCGGTGGTGATCGTCGGCGGCGGTGGGCAGATGGGCCGTCTGTTTGAGAAGATGTTAACGCTGTCCGGCTACCAGGTGCGTATTCTGGAAAAAAACGATTGGGCCCGGGCGGCGGATATCGTCGCCGATGCCGGCATGGTTATCGTCAGCGTACCGATTCACACCACCGTGGAGACGATCGGCAGGCTGCCGCCCCTTCCGGCGGATTGCATTCTGGTTGACCTTGCCTCGGTGAAAGCGGAGCCGCTGCAGGCGATGCTGGCGGCGCATCAGGGCCCGGTTCTCGGCCTGCACCCGATGTTCGGTCCGGACAGCGGCAGCCTGGCGAAGCAGGTGGTGGTCTATTGTGATGGTCGCCAGCCGGAGGCCTATCAGTGGTTCCTCGAACAAATTCAGGTTTGGGGCGCGCGGCTGCACCGCATCAGCGCCGTTGAGCACGATCAGAACATGGCCTTTATTCAGGCGCTGCGCCACTTTGCCACCTTCGCCTATGGCCTGCACCTGGCGGAAGAGAATGTACGTCTTGAGCAACTGCTGGCGCTCTCGTCACCCATTTACCGACTGGAGCTGGCGATGGTAGGCCGTCTGTTTGCCCAGGATCCGCAGCTGTACGCCGATATTATTATGTCATCGGAAAACAACCTGGCGCTGATTAAGCGCTACTACCAGCGTTTCGGCGAAGCGATCGGCCTGCTGGAGCAGGGCGATAAGCAGGCGTTTATCGACAGCTTCCGTAAAGTCGAACACTGGTTTGGCGATTACGCTCAGCGTTTCCAGAGCGAGAGCCGCACGCTGCTGCGTCAGGCGAACGATAATCGGCAGTAAAGCGAAAAAGATGTATACAATAAAGCCAGCGACCGCTGGCTTTTTTTATAGGGATGACAACGATGGCTGAACCACAACCGCTGTTTGACTACACCGGATACCTGCCGGAATGCCCGACCTGGAGCGAGGCAGAACAGGCCCTCTACTGGGCTGATATCATGGAATGTGAAATTCACCGCTACGATATCCGCAGCGGAGAACACCAGGTGCTGCAGTTTCCGGAGGAGGTCGGCTGTTTTGCCCTGCGCGAGAAGGGCGGGTTTATCGTGGCATTGCGCAGCGGCATCTGGCTGACCGACACCCACGGCCTGCTGCGGCGGAAAGTCTGCGATAACCCGAGCAACCCGGAGCTGGCGCGGTTTAACGACGGCGGGACCGATCGCGATGGGCGCTTTTATGCCGGTACCTTCTGGGGGCCAGGGGATTACAACGGCGCGCTGCTGATGCGAGTGGATAACGACCTGCAGCCGAAAGTGATCCAGTGTGACATCCATGGCGCCAATGGCCTGGCCTTTAGCGCCGACCGGCGCTGGATGTATACCTCTGATACGCCGAACGCCGTGATCTACCGTACGCCGCTGGATGAGCAGGGTGAGCCTGGCCGACGCGAAGTCTTTCGCCGTTTTCAGCCTGGCGAAGGGATCCCTGACGGGGCGGCGATCGACGTGGAGGGATGTTACTGGAGCGCAATGTTTGACGGCTGGCGGATCGCCCGTTTCTCGCCGCAGGGCGAGGAGCTGGAATCCTACCCGATGCCGGTACGTTGCCCGACGATGGTCTGCTTCGGCGGGGCGGATATGAAAACGCTCTATATCACCACCACCCGGGAAAACATGGAGGACGATGAGCTGGCGCAGTATCCGCTGTCAGGCGCCATCTTCACCCTGCCGGTAGCGGTGGCAGGGATGAAGAAATTCCCGTTCCGCGAATGTTAAACCGGATCCACCGGGACCACGTTTTCGCTAGGGTAGCAGCCGAGGACCTTCATGGAGCGGGTGATATCCGCCAGCTCCTTCAGCGCCTTGCGCATGGGCAGCGAATCCAGGTTGGCCTGAATATCGAGATAAAACATCTCTTCCCAGGGATTGCCGTGGATCGGGCGGGATTCCAGTTTGGTCATGATCAGATTGTGGTTGCGCAACACCAGCAGGGCTTCCACCAGGGCGCCCGCCTGCTGACCGGTCGCCATTAACAGCGTGGTCTTGGCCGGCACCTGATCGGAGACGTTCACCGCTTTGCGCGCCAGGACGAGGAAGCGCGTGATGTTCTGCGTCTGGTTGGCCTGGCAGTGCTCCAGCACCTGCAGACCATACAGAGCGCCGCCCGCTTCGCTACCCAGGGCCGCGACGGCCGGGGAGTTCGCCTGCGCCACTTTTTCCATTGCCGCCGAGGTGCTCTCGGTATACTCAATCTTCCAGTGCGGGTAGCGGCTCAGGTACTGGCTGCACTGCTGGAACGGCTGCGGATGGCTGTAAACGGTCTGAATTTTATCGGCATCCGTCGAGGTGCTCACCAGTACGCAATGATCGATAGGGATCGTCAGCTCGCCAACGATCGACAGGCTGGTGTGCTGCAGCAGATCGTAGACGTCGTTGATCCCGCCGGAGCTGGTGTTTTCAATCGGCACCACCGCGTAATCGGCCTGGCCGGTTTCTACCTGATTAAAAATATCGGCGAACTTCGCGCAGCCGCTCTCAATAAACTGCTCAAAGTGGCGAGCGGCGTACTGACGCGCCGCCAGATGCGAGTAAGAGCCCTTGGGACCGAGGAACGCCACGCGGGCCGAATGCGGGTTAATTTTATTCAGATGCTGCTGCAGCAGGGTTTGCTGGGTAAGAACAGAGTCTTCGATAATCAGCTGGAACAGGCGGGTGATATAGTGCGCATCCAGATTATGGCGCTTGCCGATAGTCATCAGGCGCTCCAGCAGATCGCGTTCGCGGTCAATATCACGCACCGGACGATGGGAGGCCAGTTTGGCTTTTCCAACCTCAACAGCCAGTCCGCGGCGCTCCGCCAGCAGAGCAAGCAGCTTCTCGTCCAGGGCGCTTATCTTATCGCGCAGCGCCAGTAATGGGTTTTCCTCGGTCATAGATGTTGCCTTTGTTGTTATCAAATAAAAAAGGCCTCCCGGGTGGGAGGCCTTATTGTTCGTCTTCGCATTCTTTCTTATACGACGAATTGCCTCCCGGTCAGGGGAAGGTAAAAAAGAATGCGAAGAAGAACGGGACAAGTTTCATGGTAAATTCCTTTAGGTAGTGGGGATTACAGTACCTGTACTGTTTTCACTCTGTCAATAAAAAACGCGCCCGAAGGCGCGTGGCATGACACAACTTAAGTTAAGGATTACTCTTCTTCTTCCACAAAGCCTGCCTCTTTCACCGACGTCGCGGCGCGGCGGGCTTCCCCTTTGTGTTGCACTTTATTGAGCTGCCGTTCCAGCTTGTTGATCAATTCGTTAATGGCGGCGTACATATCTTCATGACGCGCACTGGCAACCAGATGGCCGTTTGGCGTGTTGATGGTTGCATCAGCGATAAAACCCTGCGGCTCCTTAGACAGAATGATGTGCGGGTTGATTAAATGAGTTTGCCACTTATCCAGTTTGGCGAGACGGTCTGCGACATGCTGGCGGATTGCCGGAGTAATTTCCATTTGTTTACTGGTAATGTTCATTGTCATAAATTTTACCTCTTGTCTTTCCCGTCTTGGTGAATCCAGCATACCTTTCCCAATGTCAAAATGTGTGATCTAAATCACATTTTATTGTCACTTTTTGTCAACAAATTCATTTTGTGAGACAGGGCAGGAAGAAGTGAGATTTTACTTGTCGAACCCGATAAAGCAGGCCATATTTGATGAGTTAACCCGGCGCTAAACCGCTTCAGCTCGTCGGGAAACGTATAAAAAAACGGCAGCCAGTGGCTGCCGTTTGCGATCGATGAGTCAGGCTCAGGTGTTCTTGCTGTTCGCGGCGATAATCTTCGCGACTTTGTCCGCCTGAGCGTTCATTTGCATCTGACGATAGGCGTTTTCCATCTTCGGCAGGGCATCGCGGGTGGCCTGGGTATCCGGATAATTACGCATCATCCCTTCCACACGGTTAACCACGGCAACCCATGCGCCACGATCGGTGTAGTAATCCACGACCGACAGCTCATATTTGGCCAGACGATCTTTCAGGAACACCATGCGTTTATAGGCGTCAGTGGCGTACTGGCTGTTCGGATAACCACGCACCAGTTTGGAGAAGTCATTGAAGGCATCGCGCGCGTGCTGCGGATCGCGGTCGGAGCGATCAACGCCGAAGAAGCCCTGCAGGGCGCTGTCATCCAGGGCCATGTTGGTCAGGCCGCGCATATAGATGACATAGTCGATGTTCGGATGGGTGGGGTTCAAACGCATGAAGCGATCGATAGCCGCCTGAGCCAGAGGAAGATCGGCGTTTTTATAATACGCATAAATCAGATCCAGCTGTACCTGTTGGGAATAAGGGCCGAATGGATAACGATTATCCAACGCTTCCAGTTGCGTTATCGCCTGTTTCCAGTTACCGTCCTGCAGTTTTTGCTGGGCGGTCGCGTAGATTTCATTCGGCGGATTATCAGGCACCTCTTCCTTAGAGCCGGAGCAACCCACCAAAGCCAGGCTCAGTGTGGCGGCTGCCACCAGGTATTTCATGCGCGTCATGACGTTTTGACTTCCTCAAAATGTTTATGCGGGAGAATCTCTGTTCCTGCTCCCGATTAAGACCAGCTACAATAGCACACTATATTAAACGGCAAAGCCGTAAAACCCAACGTTAAACGAAGAAGCTGTATATGGCACAACGAGTACAACTCACCGCAACGGTGACCGAAAATCAACTCGGTCAACGCTTAGATCAGGCTTTGGCCGAATTGTTCCCTGATTATTCGCGATCGCGGATAAAAGAATGGATCCTCGACCAACGCGTATTAGTCAATGGCACCATTGGCGATAAACCGAAAGAAAAAGTGCTGGGGGGAGAACGCATCGCTATCGATGTGGAAATCGAAGAAGAGGCGCGCTTCCAGCCGCAGGATATTCCGCTCAATATCGTTTACGAAGATGATGACATCATCGTGATCAATAAACCGCGCGATCTGGTTGTACATCCTGGCGCGGGCAACCCTGACGGTACTGTGCTGAATGCGCTGCTGCACTACTATCCGCCTATTGCCGATGTGCCGCGCGCGGGTATTGTTCATCGTCTGGATAAAGACACCACCGGTCTGATGGTGGTGGCGAAAACCATTCCGGCGCAAACCCGGCTGGTGGAGTCGCTGCAGCTGCGCGAGATCACCCGTGAATACGAAGCGGTGGCGATCGGTCATATGACCGCCGGTGGCACAGTGGAAGAGCCGATCAGCCGTCACCCGACCAAGCGTACCCATATGGCGGTGCATCCGATGGGCAAACCGGCGGTGACCCACTACCGCATTATGGAACATTTCCGCATCCATACCCGCCTGCGTCTGCGTCTGGAAACCGGTCGTACACATCAGATCCGCGTGCATATGTCGCATATCACCCATCCGCTGGTGGGTGACCAGGTCTATGGCGGTCGGCCGCGTCCGCCGAAGGGCGCGTCGGAGGAATTCATTACCGCGCTGCGTAAATTCGACCGCCAGGCGCTGCATGCCACCATGCTGCGCCTGTATCACCCGATCTCCGGCATTGAAATGGAGTGGCACGCGCCCATCCCGCAGGATATGGTCGAGCTCATCGAGGCGATGCGCGCCGATTTTGAAGCCCATAAGGACGATATTGACTGGTTATGACGAAACTGATTGTACCGCAGTGGCCAATGCCCGGCAGCGTGGCGGCCTGTAGTTCTACCCGCATCGGCGGCGTGAGTCTGCCGCCCTATGACTCGCTCAACCTGGGCGCCCATTGCGGCGACAATCTGCAGGATGTCGAAGAAAACCGGCGGCGGATGTTTGCCGCCGGCGGCTTGCCGTCTTACCCGGTTTGGCTGGAGCAGGTCCATGGCACCGAGGTTCTGACGCTGGACGGCGGACCCTATCCGTCGAAACGCGCGGATGCCTCTTATAGTCGTACGCCAGGGACCGTCTGCGCGGTGATGACCGCTGACTGCCTGCCGGTGCTGTTCTGTAACCGCGACGGCACCGAAGTCGCCGCGGCGCACGCGGGATGGCGCGGCTTATGCGAAGGGGTTCTGGAAGCGACGGTTGCTCGTTTCGCCGATAAAGCCGAAAATATTATGGCGTGGCTGGGGCCCGCCATCGGTCCGCAGGCGTTTGAGGTGGGACCGGAAGTCCGGGATNNGGCGCGGCAGCGTCTGGCAAACGTCGGCGTTGAGCAGATTTTCGGCGGCGATCGCTGCACGCTAAGCGAAAAGGATGATTTTTTCTCTTACCGGCGCGACAAGACCACCGGTCGTATGGCAAGTTTCATTTGGCTGATATAACCTAGAGAATCAAGACGATCCAGAAGGCAAACTTATTTTTCACATAGTTCGGGTCTTTAACCTTGAATAATTGAGGGATGACCTCATTTAATCTCCAGTAGCAAATTTGACCTGTTTATGGGAGGAGTTATGCGTCTGGATCGTCTTACCAATAAATTCCAGCTTGCTCTTGCCGATGCCCAGTCGCTCGCACTCGGGCACGACAACCAATTCATCGAACCTCTTCATTTAATGAGCGCCTTGCTGAATCAGGAAGGGGGATCGGTACGTCCTTTATTAACCTCGGCGGGCGTGAATGCCGGGAAACTGCGCACTGACATCGAACAGGCCTTGAGCCGTTTACCGCAGGTGGAAGGCACCGGCGGCGATGTGCAACCTTCTCAGGATTTAGTGCGGATCCTCAACCTTTGCGACAAGCTGGCGCAAAAGAAAAAGGACAACTTTATTTCGTCGGAACTGTTCGTTCTGGCGGCGCTTGAATCACGCGGTACGCTGACCGACCTTTTAAAATCCGCCGGAGCAACAACCGCCAACATGACTCAGGCGATTGAACAAATGCGCGGAGGGGAAAGCGTGAACGATCAGGGTGCCGAAGACCAACGTCAGGCATTGAAGAAATTTACCGTCGATCTCACCGAGCGTGCCGAGCAGGGCAAGCTGGATCCGGTGATCGGCCGTGATGAAGAGATTCGCCGTACCATTCAGGTACTGCAGCGTCGTACCAAAAACAACCCGGTGCTGATCGGTGAACCCGGGGTGGGTAAAACGGCAATCGTCGAAGGCCTGGCGCAGCGTATCGTCAACGGCGAAGTACCAGAAGGGCTGAAAGGCCGTCGGGTATTGGCGCTGGATATGGGGGCGCTGGTGGCCGGGGCGAAATACCGCGGTGAGTTTGAAGAGCGTCTGAAAGGCGTGCTGACCGACCTGTCCAAACAGGAAGGCAACGTCATTCTATTTATCGACGAACTGCATACCATGGTTGGCGCTGGTAAAGCCGACGGCGCGATGGATGCGGGTAACATGCTGAAGCCGGCGCTGGCGCGTGGTGAACTGCACTGCGTCGGGGCGACGACGCTTGATGAATACCGTCAGTACATCGAAAAAGACGCCGCGCTGGAACGTCGCTTCCAGAAAGTGTTCGTTGCCGAGCCTTCGGTAGAAGATACCATCGCGATTCTGCGCGGTCTGAAAGAACGTTATGAGCTGCACCACCACGTGCAGATCACTGACCCGGCTATCGTGGCGGCGGCGACCTTATCGCATCGCTATATTGCCGACCGTCAGCTGCCGGATAAAGCCATCGACCTCATCGATGAGGCGGCATCCAGCATCCGTATGCAGATTGACTCCAAACCGGAAGAGCTGGACCGTCTCGATCGGCGTATTATCCAGCTGAAACTGGAACAGCAGGCGCTGAAGAAAGAGTCTGATGAGGCGAGCCTGAAGCGTCTCGATATGCTCAACGAGGAGCTGGCGGATAAAGAACGGCAGTACTCGGTGCTGGAAGAAGAGTGGAAAGCGGAAAAAGCGTCGCTCTCCGGCACCCAGACCATCAAAGCTGAGCTGGAGCATGCGAAAATCGCCATCGAACAGGCGCGCCGCGTCGGCGATCTGGCGCGGATGTCCGAGCTGCAGTACGGCAAAATTCCGGAACTGGAGAAACAGCTGGCGGCGGCCACTCAGTCCGAAGGGAAAACCATGCGTCTGCTGCGTAATAAAGTGACGGATGCTGAAATCGCCGAAGTGCTGGCTCGCTGGACCGGTATCCCGGTCTCCCGCATGATGGAAAGCGAGCGTGACAAACTGCTGCGTATGGAACAGGAGCTGCATCATCGGGTGATTGGCCAGGATGAGGCGGTTGAAGCGGTATCCAACGCCATTCGCCGCAGCCGCGCCGGGCTGTCCGATCCGAACCGGCCGATTGGTTCGTTCCTGTTCCTCGGTCCAACCGGGGTCGGTAAAACCGAGCTGTGTAAAACGCTGGCTAACTTTATGTTCGATAGCGACGACGCGATGGTGCGTATCGATATGTCCGAGTTTATGGAGAAACATTCCGTCTCGCGTCTGGTCGGTGCGCCTCCGGGATACGTCGGCTATGAAGAGGGCGGTTACCTGACCGAGGCGGTGCGCCGTCGTCCTTATTCCGTCATCCTGCTGGATGAAGTGGAAAAAGCGCACCCGGATGTGTTCAACATTCTGCTGCAGGTACTCGACGACGGGCGTCTCACCGACGGGCAGGGGAGAACGGTCGACTTCCGTAATACGGTAGTCATCATGACCTCGAACCTCGGTTCCGATCTGATTCAGGAACGGTTCGGCGAGCTGGACTACGGACATATGAAGGACCTGGTGCTGGGGGTAGTCAGCCAGAACTTCCGTCCGGAGTTCATCAACCGTATCGACGAAGTGGTGGTCTTCCATCCGCTGGGCGAGAAACATATTGCCTCTATTGCCCAGATCCAGCTGCAGCGTCTGTATAAACGTCTGGAAGAGCGCGGATATGAAGTGCATATGTCCGATGAGGCGCTGAAGCTGCTGAGCGCCAATGGTTACGATCCGGTATACGGCGCGCGGCCATTGAAACGTGCTATTCAGCAGCAGATTGAGAACCCGTTAGCCCAGCAGATCCTTTCCGGTGAGCTGGTTCCGGGTAAAACCATCGAGCTGGTAGTAAAAGACGACCGCATTGTGGCAGTGCAGTAAATCACAAAACGACAAAAACGGGCCCAGCGGGCTCGTTTTTGTTTAAAAACCAGGCAAGAATTAAAGCTCAACACCTGATTTGGTTGAAAAGTGAGCGGTTAAATTCTTTTTTTGAATTTATCCTTGTCACTTCAGAATTACCCCCTATAATGCGCCTCCACTGACACGGAACAACGGCAAACAAGCCGCCGAGCCAGGAGGATTCAACGACGGAAATCGACGTTGAAAGCCGACAGAGAAAAGCAAAATAAGCGCTTGACTCTGAATGAGGAAAACGTATTATACGGGACCTCGCGACAGAGCGCTAAAGCG